>NZ_SGXU01000356.1:0-473 GCF_005435015.1 Halorubrum sp. SP9 | reverse complement strand
AGGAACAGGATCAGCAGTACCGACGCGGCCAGCCAGATCTTCTCGTAGGCGTGGATGTGCATCTCGTGATCACCCCACGACGACCAGATCGCGGCCGAGGAACTCGATGTAGTAGATGTACACCCACGACAGCACCAGGATGACGAAGTATATCCCGATGAGCGTGAGGGTCCCGATCGGATCGAACTCCTCGGTGTCACCGCTCACGTCGCCCGGCGGACCGTGTGCGGTCTCGTTTCGGCTCATGGGCGGGCTTGACAACAGAGAGCTATATAAGATCCATCCGTTCTCGGACCCTGAAAACACGGGTATTATATATTCCCAGCGGGCGCTAGGCTACGGTATGGACTTCTCGATCCAACAGGCCGTGCTCCTGATCCTCGGCGGGATCGTCCCCGCGGCGGTGTTTATCGCGGATCGGGCGGAGGTCTTCGTCGCGATCACGCTGGTGAACGTCCTGCTCATCTGGGCGA
>NZ_SGXU01000355.1:0-475 GCF_005435015.1 Halorubrum sp. SP9 | reverse complement strand
GTCGGGGGCTACACAAGCACGTCGGGGACGTGGAAATTCGGTTCAATATGATGGACGACATGGAAATGATCCGTACCGGAAAGTTCCGACACACGATATCAGAGGTCGAAGAATGAACTCGGTTTTGGTCACTGGTGCGAGTCGGGGTATCGGTCGATACGTCGCAACTCACTTCGCGGAACAGGGGCACGACGTGGCGATAACGGCTATTGACGAGGTAGAACTTAGGAAAACCGCCGAAGAACTGGCTGACCTCTCCGAAAGTGGCCGTACCGAGCGGTTCCTCGCCGACAGCTCCGAAGCGTCCGAGGTAAGGCGGGTTATCGAGGCGGTGAATGACGCCTTCGACGGTATCGACATTCTGGTGAACAATGCTGGTCGGGTAGGTCCAGTCGGAGAATTCCCCACAAACGATCTTAGGGACTGGAAACGAACTGTCCGAACGAACTTATTTGGGATGGTACACTACACATAT
>NZ_SGXU01000354.1:0-476 GCF_005435015.1 Halorubrum sp. SP9 | reverse complement strand
ATCCTCGTCGACGACTTAGAGGGGTTAGTCGACGTCGCGATAGACACGAACAAACGCGTCATCAAAGACGAGCAGCTCGGGGTGTGTACGGTCCTCGACGGCGAGTTCGCGTATTTGTACGTCCAACCAGACTCGCCCGCGAGCGACTGGCTCGTCAACTACGCCGACATGACGATGGACGAGTTCCAAGAGTTCGACTTCTGAGTCAGTGGTTTCGTTCGGCGACAGTGCGGTCCAGCTTTCGCGAGGGGGTAGCCCGGCTCATGTCCGGGACGTTCGGTACCGCGGTCACGAGGCGCTCACGGCGGTTCGTCGATGTCGCCGAGGCGGTACCGCCGACTCTGTATCACCTGTGCGATGGAGGAAGCGAGGAACACTCCGACGATGACGGCCGCCCACCCGAGCGCCGGAACCGGCTCCGTGGGGACGAACCCAGTCCAGATACCGCCGAGGACGACAGCCGACAGAAGCGAGAT
>NZ_SGXU01000353.1:0-476 GCF_005435015.1 Halorubrum sp. SP9 | reverse complement strand
GACTTACGAGTCCGTGTTCGTCTCGGAGGTGTGGTACGATATTCGCTTCACGCTCGACGGAGAGTATCCCGGAGAAGACCTCGCGAGAACCGTGTACAAACCGGTCCGTCGCAACGCCGAAACCGCGGGTCGGAAGTTGATCGGTCGGGTATCAGATGGCGGGGGATTTTCGTGGGGCGTATCGAGCGTCAATACCCCGTGAGGGTTTCGGCAACCGGCTTCCGCCGCCGAACAGGAGGGGTGTGCTCGCTCGTGCGACCGGATCGGTGCCCGCGGCATTCGCCCCGACATTCGTGGTCCCTTGCTCCGAGCGGTCGAGAGCGCGGGGGACTGGCCGCGATCGTATCGACCACAAATCATTTTCCGTCGACATGTGATCTTACCGCATGGCAGTTGCTAACGAGGGAAACCGTCGCGTCGCCGAACAGGGGTTCATCGATCGGATTCAACACCTCGCGGGCGCCGCGAACCCGGCG
>NZ_SGXU01000352.1:0-477 GCF_005435015.1 Halorubrum sp. SP9 | reverse complement strand
CGAGCTCAAAAGGGAATCCACGAAGCTAAGAACTCGTATTTTAACCGGCGAGAATGCTAAGGTGGAATTAGGCGCTAATCCCCCTTTTTCAAGGAGCAACGCAGAAATTGAAGCGACGAAGTAGCGCAGTAGGGAGTGGGGTTAGCAGAATACAGGCGGTAAGCCCCCTTCCTCAAGGAGCGACCAGCGGGAGCGAGTAGGGTGGGGTAGTTCACCGAGTAGACGTGACACGTTCCAGCGACTGCGTCGAAGGGTCCCACAATCACACTCTGGCAAGAGATTGTTGTTGTTGACCTCTGCTTGGGAGTTTAAACTGAAGTGCGGTCCCGTTACTGAGATCATCCACAGAGATGTTGCCGCCCGCTTGCTTGACTGCCATCCGAATTTTCCAGATTCCAAGGGCGCTACCGTGCATTAATGCTGATTCTTGGCCTGTCTCTAATACCGCAGCCTCTGCTGGTGGTATTCCGGGCCCAT
>NZ_SGXU01000351.1:0-479 GCF_005435015.1 Halorubrum sp. SP9 | reverse complement strand
CTCATCTGCGGTGCGACGGTGCCGAGAGCAGTCATGTGTTGTTATCACATTTCTATGAATAAATAGCTCCCGAACGTTCGCGGGTCGCGGGACCGCGGTCCGCCCCCGCGGTCGCCAGTCGAGACAACCGTTTGTCATATCCGAAAATAATATGAGTATATTTCTATAATACATTCTGCGAGATACCAATGTGTTCTCGCGGTGGCCGCGGTGGTCGTCCTCGCGGGCTGTGGCGGACTGGCCGGTGGCGACGAGGCCCCCGGAGCAGGGATCGAGACCGAGGGCGCCGCGAACGCGAGCGGCGTCGACACCGAACCCGAGGAAACCTTCCAAATCGACTCGTTCAACCCCACGTACCTGCTAGACTACAACGAGTCGCAGGCCGGGACCGTGCGGATCACGAACGTCGGAAGCGACGTCGACACCGGCACGGTGACAGTCACGTTCCGCGGCCGCGAACTGCTAAACGAGTCCGTCTC
>NZ_SGXU01000350.1:0-479 GCF_005435015.1 Halorubrum sp. SP9 | reverse complement strand
AAGCCGCTGGGCGGCGGCCTCCGCGTCGATCTCACTATCGGGATCTACGAGGCCGTCAACCACGATTTCTGCCTCATCGTCGGTCTGTTCTTCTCTCTCGCCAGTTTGTCTTTGGCTCATAGCAAATAACGTGAAAACCGCGCGTTCAACTACTGTACCGCGTGGTTCGGGACATACGCCTATACGCGAGTTTTACCGTTCACTCGTGAAGCGTGTGTCATGCGGACACACGGGCGTCGATGATCTCGGTGATGTTGTCCTGATCGAGATCGAACCCGATGTCGGCGGTTCCCGCAGCGAACCGCTCGTCCCAGTCATCGAAGTCCGTGACCGAGTCGTATCCCTCGGAGTTGACCGCATCCACGGCGCTGTCCACGAACTGCTGTGCGTCGTCAGGGAGATCCTGATACGCCAGCACATCGCTGTCCGTGTCGTTGTCGGTTTCTCCGATCATCTCCGAGGCTTCCGCGACGCCGCCA
>NZ_SGXU01000349.1:0-479 GCF_005435015.1 Halorubrum sp. SP9 | reverse complement strand
GCGGCAAAACAACGTCACCGTCGGATGCGCGCGCTGCCAAATCGGGTGAAACACGAGATATGAGATTCTAAGCCGTGGAGAACTGGACGGTATCTTCTTAGGGCCGGTTGTATTCCGACTCACTATGGAAGAGAGTACAGTCAATATTCTTCATGTTGATGACGACCGTGCTTTCGCTGACCTAGTGACGGAATTTCTGGAGCGTGAGGCTGATGACTTTGCTGTCCAGACAGCAACGAGTCCCAATGACGCATTCGACCAGTTTGCTCTCACTGAGTTCGATTGTATCATCACTGACTATGATATGCCGAACAAAGACGGGATCGACTTTCTAGAACGCATCCGTGAGATAGCGCCGAACCTCCCCGTGATTTTGTTTACTGGCAAGGGATCCGAAGAGATCGCCAGTGAGGCAATTTCGGCTGGCGTCACCGACTATATTCAAAAACAAGGTGGCAGGGATCAGTACACTGTATTGG
>NZ_SGXU01000348.1:0-481 GCF_005435015.1 Halorubrum sp. SP9 | reverse complement strand
GATGTACGACAGCTGGCTGATAGTCGAGTAGGCGAGCCGGCGCTTCAGGTGGTCCTTCCGGAGGGCGATGAGCGAGGCCGCCGTGAGCGTGATCGCGCCGATAGTCGAGAGCACGAGCCCGGCCGTGAAGCCGAGCGGCAGCGACAGGTCGAAGACGAGCTCCGGGCCGAACACGTCGAGGACGACCCGCGAGACGCCGAACGCGCCGGACTTTACGACCGCGACCGCGTGGAGGAGCCCGGAAACGGGCGTCGGCGCCACCATCGCCTCGGGGAGCCACTGGTGGAGCGGCATGATCCCCGCCTTCACGCCGAACCCGATCGCGAGCAGGAAGAAGGCGAGCATCGCCAGCCCGGGGTCGGCGTTCGCGAGCTCCGCGATGCCGCCCGCGGTGAAGTCGACGCTGCCCGCGAGCAGGTAGACGAGCGCGGCGTTGCCCGCGGCGACGGCCGCGAGCGTCACGCGCGGCTCGTCGAACAGC
>NZ_SGXU01000034.1:0-26822 GCF_005435015.1 Halorubrum sp. SP9 | reverse complement strand
CGCGACCCGGAAGACGCGGGCCGGTCGGCTTCTGCGTCCCCTCGACTCCGTCGACGGACAGGTGTTCCCGACCCCACCTGAGCATCGGATCGAGGACCGCCTCTAATTCTCGCCCCTGCTGAGTTAGCGTGTACTTGACTCGGACCGGCTTCTCGCTCACCACCTCGCGGTCGACGAGCCCCTCCGCTTCGAGCGTCGAGAGGCTGTCCGAGAGCATCTTGTTCGACACGTCGTCGATGGCCGCGCCGAGTTCGCTGAACGTGTGCTCTCCGTTCAGTAACTGCGTGAGGATGATCGGGTGCCACTTGTGGCCCAGCACGTCTGCGACCTCGATGAGGAGGCGCTGCGTGCGCTCGTGCGAGCCGTCGAGTCGGGACAGCGGGATCGGTTCGGTGCTCATACACTATGCGTCACGCGCCGCCGGTATGATCACCCACGCTACGTGTCTCGGGCGAGGGATACCGAGACACGTAGGTACCCGGTTCGGTCCGCGGCCCTCACTCGTCGTCGACGAACGACGAGACGAGCGCGTGCTCCGCCGCCCGGAGGTGTTGATGGAGCGTCGCCGAGGCGATATCGAGGCTCTCGGCGATCTCCTCGGCAGTGTGGTCGCGAGGCCAGTCGTAGTACCCCTTCTCGTAGGCCGTCTCCAAGACCGACCGTTGCCTGTCGGTGAGCCCCGCCGCGCCGTCCGTCGGGACAGGGAGGTCCGCCCCGCGGGTCGGGGTCTGGCGCTTGGCGACCAGCTCGACGTCGTCCCAGTACTCCGAGAGCGCGTCGAGCACGCGCGTGACGTCTTCGTCGTTCGGAACCTCGGCGATCAGCCTCGTGTCGCCGTCGCTCGCGTGGAGCGACACCAGTCCGAACCCGGCCTCGGCGAGCAGCCCCGGGGGCGCGCCCGCGACCGTGATTTCGACGGTACACGTCTCGCCGCGACATTCGACGAGTCGACACTCGCGAATTTCGGGGTACTCGTCGAGGAAGGCTCGGATCTCGTCGAAGTCCCCGTGCGTAATCCGCGTCTCGTACGCGTGCGTGTCGTCGCCGTCGGCGACGCTCCCGAGGTGATCACACCGGCAGTCGAACGCCGCGGAGAGGTCGCCAAGCGGGCTCGCGAAGGAGAACTCCAACTCGACCGCGTCGCTCTCGATCAGCGTGTTCCGGCGTTGGTCGGCGATGATCGCGAACCCAAGCGTCTCTCCGAGCAATTCGAGCCCGCTCTGTGTCGTCTCGGCGAACCCGCTCTCCTCGGTCCCGGCCACGGCGAGCACGCCGAACCGCTGTCGGCCGCAGGCCACGGGGACTGCGGCGGCGATAGGATCGGCTTCAGCGTCTGTATCGGTATCGTTCTCGGATTCGAACCGTCGCCGCTGGACGACCGCGGCGTCCAGTTCGTTGGCTTGCCGAACCAGTTGCCGCGCGAACGGCGACGTGAGGAACGACTCCGCGTCGGTCTCGCTGAACGGGTCCGTCGCGACCGCGCTAGAATCGATCGTCACGGCGTCGGCGTCGCCTCCCGTCCCGACGGTCGCGATCCACGCAGCGTCGTACAGCGACGAGTCGGCGAGTTCGTCACAGACTGACTGTCTGACCGCCGCGCCGCTCGTCGTCCGCAGCACCGACCGAATCACTTCGGTGACGAGGGTGTTGAACCGGTCGGCCGCCGCCAGCTCCTCCTGGCGACGCTCCAGTTCCTCCTGCCGAGACCGGAGCCGCTCGTCGCGCTCGGCGCGGGTCAACGCCGAGCGGACGACGCCGGCGAACAGTTCGATCAGCCGAATGTCCTCCTCCGTCAGCGGTGCCTCGCGGTCGAAGACGCTCAGCACGCCGAACTCGCCGAGCGGAACGTGGACCTCGGCTCGACACGGGTCGTCGGTGTACGCGTCGTCAACCCTCGTTTCGTTTTGGACCGTTTCCCCGCTCCGGTACGCCGCACCGGCGTTCGACGACTTGAGGTCGTACGCGACCGCCTCTCGGACGAGCGCTGCGGCCGCGTCCGACGTCGCAGTCCGCACCAGCTCATTCGCATCGGGGTCGTACAGTCGAACGCAGGCGAGCTCGTGGCCCAAGGCGTCGACGACGGTCCGGATCGCGATTCGGCTTACATCATCACGGTCGGCGGCGGCGAGGAGCTCGCGGCTCGCCTCGGTTACCCCGGTAAGGCGCCGTTCCCGCCGACGCTCTTCGCTCACGTCGCGGGCGACGCAGACGAACTCGCCGCCTTCGAGGCCGGTCACCGACGCGCGAACGGGCAGGTCGTCGCCGTCCGTTCGGGAGATCGTCAGTTCGCCGCGCCACTCTCCCGAGTCGAGGACCGTCGGTCGACAGTCGAGTTCGAATCGGTCTGGGGTCGCGTACAGCTCGCCCCAGCTCGCGCCGGCGATCGCGTCCGGGTCGTCGTACCCGAACAGCGAGGCGTACGCGGCGTTCGCGTGGACGACGACGCCGTCCGCGTCGAGCACGGCGATCCCGTCGTCGGCCGCGGCCATCGCCGCCGACCGGCGGCGCAGCTCGCGCTCGCGCTCCGTGCGCGCCGACGCGTCCCGCACGATCGCGAGTATCCGGTCGGCCCCTCCGAACCGGGCGGTCGTCGCGGTGACGTCGACGGGGACGACCTCGCCGCCGCGCGTGTGACACGACAGCTCCGCGGTGAACCCGCTCCCCCTGTCGCGGACGCGCTCGACGAACGCCTCGAAGACCTCGTAGTCGTGAGGGTGGATGTCCGGTGGGCCGAGCGAGAGGAGGCGCTCTCGGTCGTACCCGAGCAGCTCGCACGCCCGCTCGTTACACCGCAGGATGCGGTTCGCCTCTGAGTCGATGACGAGGACTGCGTCGGGGGTGTGCTCGAACAGCCGTTCGAAGACCGTCGACTCCGGGTCGTCGCCCGTCACAGAGTCGGATTCGGGCGCGTCGCTCATGACGCCAGGGGAAGCGGGGAGTGTCCGTCGATCATTCGGCGTTCTTCTCAACTGGCCCGTTCGGCACGCACGCTTAAGAAACCAATCGCGGAGCGGGCAGTCCGACCGATTTGCCCCCGACCACGCGGTTATCAGGACACCGTAAGCAGTTCGTAGCCGTCGTCGACGAGGGCCGCGACGTCCGGACCGTGCTCTTCGCCGGCCGTTCCGAGAAGCGGGATTCCTTCCCTTCGACAGCCCGCGGTCGCGTCGAACGCGGCCGCGCAGAAGGCGCAGGCGGCGACCTCGACCCCGCCGGCCAGCGCCCGGTCGAGCCCGTCGCGGAGCGGGTGGTCGGCCCGCGTCGCCAGGTCGTCCGGCCACCGGGTCGCCCGCCCGTCCAGGTACACCCGCACGTCGTGGCCGCCGTCGGCGAGCCGGAGCGCGTACTCAACCCCGTTGAGCGCGCTCCCGGTCCTGTCCGGGCCCGCGCTGAGCAACACCGCGTACTTTCCCATACGGACTGGCGGTGGGAGCCGATATAAACGCTATCGGGGAGCCCGGTTACGTCGTTACCCGTCAGTTACCAGGGGAGGGGACGCGATTGCGAGGGTGACGCAGTTGCGAACCGACGCCACGTCAGTCGTCGGCGGTCGGGACGGTGCCGTCGGCGCCGTCGCCGACCCCGGCCGTTCCCGCGCCGTCGCGCGTCCGGAACGTCTCCAGCGACTCCCGGAGGCGGGTCGTCCGCTCTGCTAGGCCCTCCACCTTCTCGGAGACACGGTCCGAGGAGGCGGCCTGCTCCTCCGCGGCGGCCGCGACCGACGAGGCGTTCGTCGAGGTCCGCTGGCTGATCTCGGCGACGTCGTCGACCGATGTCGTTACGTCGTTGACCGCGCGGGCCTGCTCGTCCATCGCGTCGGATATCTCTTTGACACCGTCGTCCGCCTCAGTGATGCGGTCATCGATGTCGGCGAGCGCGGCCTCCGCAGCCTCCACGGTGTCGACGCCCGCGTCGATCCGCTCGCGAATCGCCGTCATCTCCGTCACACTCTCGTCGGTCCGGTCTTCGAGCTCCGCGATGAGCGACTCGACCTCAGCGGCGGCCTCGCTCGTCTCCTCGGCGAGGCTCTTCACCTCGTCGGCGACGACGCCGAATCCGGAGCCCGCCTCACCCGCCCGCGCCGCCTCGATCGAGGCGTTCAGCGCCAGCAGATTCGTCTGGTCGGCGATCTCGGTGATCGTGTCGACGATGACGCCGATACGCTCCATCCCGGCTTCGAGCTGACTGACTGCCTCCGTCGCGGACCGAGAGCGCTCTTCAACGGCGTGGAGCTCCTCGACGGCGCGCCGCGTCGCCGCCCGCCCCTCGTCGCTGAGCTCGGTCGCCCGCTCGGAGGTCGCCGCGACCTGTTCAGCCGAGACGGCGACCTCCTCGGTCGTCGAGGACATCGTCTCCATCTCGCCAGCGATCTCGACGAGCCGGTCGTTCTGTTTCTCCGCGCCAGCGGAGATCTCGTCTATCGACCCGCTCGTCTCGCGGGCGGCCGCGGCGACCTCCTCCGCGCTCGTCGTCATCGCGTCGGTCGCGTCCGCCACCTCGTCGGCAAAACGGCGCACGTCGGAGACAGTAGTCTCGAGCTCCGACAGCGCTTCATTGTATGCGTCCGCGATCTCGCGGAGCGCCTCCGGGTCGTCGCGTTCGACTGAGAGCCGAGCGGTAAGGTCTCCCTCGGCAGCCTCGCCCATCGTTCCTGCGAAGGCCTCGGCACGGGTTTCGAGTGTATCCGCGAACCGTTCCGTCTCGCGTTTGGCCTCGCGGGCGCGCTCCCGCTCTGCCTCCACGTCCTCGATGCGACTCTTCAGCGCGGTCCGCATCGCGTCGAACGACTCGTAAAGCCGGCCGATCTCGTCGTTCGTCTTCGGCTCGAGGTCGACATCGAGATCGCCGTCTTCCAGTGCTTCCGCCCGTCGGCCGAGTTCGTCGAGTTCACGGATCGTCGGACGTGCGAGTCCCACCCCGACGGCCCCGAGGCCGACGATCGCGACGCCGATAATCAACAGAATGTTTCGCGTCACGGCAGCGTGGGCGGCCGGATCGACGACCCCGGCCGTCTGTCGGATAGTGAAGAGGCCCGTCACCGCGATCGCGGCGATGACGAAGGCGATCGAGAGTCCGAACTTGACGAGCCGATTCTGTTCCACCACTGCGGGGACGAGTCGACTTCGAACCCTTTCGCGGCGGCTTCGATCGGACATCACGCTCTCCACCTCCAGCGACGGCCAAGCGGGACGCAGACCGTGATCTGTCGCGAATCCATGTGAGCGACTGTGACGGTCTCCGATTTAATTCGTCGGTACCGATTATCACGCACGGCTCTCACGGGTAACGCGGACGTAACAGGGTTTCTCTCGGCTCACGTCGGTGTTCTTCGCCCTCCGTCGCTCCCCACGTCTGCCCGAATCGCGCGCCCTCACGACCGAGGTTTATCCGTCGCGGCCGACGAGCGAGAATCGCATGATCGTGTTACACGCAGTCTTTCCGCTCGATCCCGAGAAGCGCGACGAGGCGCTCGATCTGATCGCCGACCTCGCTGAGAAATCCCGCGCCGAGCCGGGGATGATCGACTACCGGCCGGCGACGGACGTGGACGATCCGAACGTGGTCCGGTTCTTCGAGCAATACGAGGACGAGGCCGCGTTCGAGGCGCACTCGCAGACCGACCACTTCCAGGAGTTCGAGGCGGCGCTACCCGGCCTGCTCGCCGGCGAGCCGGAAGTCACCCGGTTTGAAGTCGACTCGGCAGCCGAAATGGATCTCTAAGCGGGGGTTGTGAGTCCGGCGGCTTCGACGCGACTTACTGCTCCGCGGGGGAGTCCGTCCGTTCGTCGATCTCGTTGGCCTGACTGATCGCGTCGATCACGTCCCTGGCGATGTGGTCGAGGTCGTCCGCGTACGCCTGTGTCGTCTCGCTCACCTCGTCGACATTCTCGGAGGTTCGAACCGCGCTGTCGGCGATTCCGTCGAGATCGTCGACCGCGTCCGTAATCGACGCTGCGGCAGTGTCAGTGCGCACGTCAACCGTCTCGATCTGGTCTATCGTCTCGTCCGCGGTCGAACGCACCTCCTCGACGGTCGCCTCGATCTCCGTCGCGCGCTCCTGAGCCTGTTCGGCGAGGTCCTTGACTTCGTCCGCGACGACGGCGAAGCCCGAGCCCGCCTCGCCGACGCGGGCGGCCTCGATAGAGGCGTTCAACGCGAGCATGTTCGTCTGGTCGGCGATCTCGTTCAGCATCGCGACGATGTCGTCGATCTCGGTGACCGTCTCGCGGAGCGACTCCAGTTTCTCCTCGGCCGCGGCCGCCGCGGCCTTTGCTTCGTCGACGTCGGCGTTCGCCTCACGGGCCGACCCTCGGGCCGTCTCCGCGAGCGAGGCCGTGTCGGAACTTGATTCGTTCGCCTCCGCGGCACCGCGAGACAGCGACTCGATCGCGTCGCTCGACTCGCTCAGTTCCGTCCCGATCTCCGAGAGGAGCTTCGCGTGCTCGGCCGTGAGCGTCGAGAGGGGCGCCTTCCCCTCCGAATCGGCCGTTCCGTCCGACCCTCCGCTTCCGTTGCGATCGCGTGATTGTCGACTCATGAGTGTGCTCCCGCCGAGGCGGTTAGCGTACACTTCCGCGGGGGCTATTTAATCGTGGTCCGCATATTATCAGAGACGATGTCAGACCACGATCACGACCACGACGACGGCGATATCCACGCGTGTGACTGCGGCGCGACGTTCGACACGCTCGACGAACTGAAAGACCACGCCAAGGAGAATCACCCCGACGCCTACGAAGAGAACTTCGGGGACGAAGCGTAAACCCATTCAGATCGAGTTATGAGCGGGGACGCTACCTGTCCGACCTGCGGCGACGAGACAGAAAGCAGGCTCGCGATCATCGAGCCCTCGGAACTGAAAGCGGAGCGCGAGTACTGCCTCACCTGTGAGACGTTCGTCGACGCGGACGCGCGGAAGCCAGAGTAACCTGTCGTGTCTGCGTCGCCGCGGCGCGCGCCGAGGAAGACCGGCCCATCGCCGAGCGCACCGGCACACGAGAGCCGTCCGATGTCCCCTGCGTCCGACCAGTGAAATATTATATCATCGGAGCAGTAACTAACCATAGAGAGGCGGAAACGGACTTCGGCCGCAACTGTCCGACCGCCGTTTGGGTCCGACCGGTCGAACCGACCACCAGAATCGCAAACTGGACAGTCGACACATGGGCAACGAATCAACGGACGGTGGCGAAGGCATTGAGGCGAGCGGAACCGGTGGGGACCCCGCATCGGTCGAAGAGCGATATCAAAAGGTCTTCGAGTACAACAACGACGCCGTCATGATCGTCGACTTCGAGACCGAGTCGTTCGTCGACGTCAATCCACGCGCGTGCGAACTGTTGGGGTACTCCCGCGAGGAGCTGCTCTCGATGGATCCCGAGGACATCCACCCGGACGATATCGACCGGGTTCGAGAGGAGTTCATCTCGCAGGTCAAAAGCGAGGGAACCGGCTTCACAGACGATCTCACGTGTCTGACGAAGGACGGAGAGAAGGTCCCCACCGAAGTCTCCGGGGCGGCCTTGGAGTCGACGGCGGGTGCGGCGGACGCCGAACCGAGACGGATGATCGCGATGCTCCGAGACATCTCGGGACGCGTTCAAACCCGGCGCCGGCTGGAGCAGAAGGTCGAACGGCTCGACCGGTTCGCCGGTATCGTTTCACACGACCTCCAAAACCCCCTTTCAATCATTCAAGGGCACGCGGAACTCGCCAGACAGACCGGCGACTCAGAACATTTCGACGCGGTCGAGGACGCCGCCGACCGCATGGAAGAGATGCTGTCGGAGCTCCTCCAGCTCACCCGAGAAGGCGATCTGATTCACGAGCGGGAGGATGTCGATTTAGACGCGATCGCGCGTAACGTCTGGGCCGACTGTGACATGGCGCCGGCAAGCCTCGAGGTCGAATCGTCGACGACGCTCCGGGCCGACCGAGACCGCCTTCACGAACTGCTCGTGAACCTCTTCGAGAACGCCCGCGACCACGGCGGACCGTCGGTGACCGTTCGGGTCGGTGTACTCGACGGGCCGGAACTGAACGGCTTCTACGTCGCGGACGACGGGGCGGGAGTCCCGACTGACGACGAGGACGACGTCTTCGAATGGGGTCACACGACGACGGGGGACGGAACCGGGTTCGGGCTGGCCATCGTCGCCGAAATCGCGGAGGCACACGGCTGGGAGATCGGCGTCGAGGAGTCTGCGGACGGCGGCGCAAGGTTCGAGATCGACGGGATCGACCGCTAATGCGAGAGCTCGCACGGCTCGACGCGGACCGGCGAGGCCGTCAACGACGTGGCCGGCGCCATTCACGCGCTTCCGATGCCGAGCAAGGTGGCCGAGACGGCATCCAAGAACGCGGCCCGGGAACCGCTTCCAGTGACTGGTCGGCCATGGACTCAGAGACAGCGCCACAAAAACCGAGCGGGTGCCGACGGTGAGCGACGCCGACGCGTCGAGTCGAGCCGCTCGGTTCGTCGACATCGGGCGGCGGCTCCGCTCGAGTCTCGACGACCTCCTCTCACAGGAGTTCTCGTATTCCTCGGGGCACCTCGCCGCGATCTTACACGGGTGCCTGTTTGCGCCGTCGATCCTGACTTTCTGGTTCGTCAACGGCGTGCTCGACTTCTCGACCGCGGCCGCCGTCGGCGCAGTCGCTACGACGGCCGGACTCCAGATTCGTCTCTTCGCGTACGTGCTTCTCGTGCCGGTGTTCTTGCTTACGAGACTGACCGTTCACCTCGCTCATCCCGTCCATCGGGCACAGGTGCTTTCGGGATCGTGTCCGACAACGGAGCTGATGAGTCTCGACTGGGTCAGTCTGGGTATCCTCGCGACTGGGCTTCCACTCGCGATTCAGAACTTCGGGCCGTGGGTCGGGATGAACGCCGTCCTCCTCGTCGGGATTTTCGTGCTTCCGCGCGTACTGTCGCCGCGGTACCGCTCAGCCGCCAAACTCCTCGCGATCGCCGCCGGCGGGGCGGTGTTCATTTACGCGACTTACGGGGGCGCGATCTCCTTCCTCCCGGCCCCGGCATCGGTCCTCGGCCCCGTCGCGACGGTGTCGCTCACGGACGTGACCACTGAATGGCTGTTCCGGCTCGCTAACAGCATCGCGTTCGGCCCGCCGCTGGTCGCCGCGTTCGGCGTCGCGATGAACCACATTCTGACCCGGCCGGAGCTCCGCGACCTGCCGGTCATCCGGCGGACGCTGCCACACCGCGACTCGGACCAGGTTGTCGCCGCAAGCGCGGCATTCGGGACGACGTTCTATCTTATAATCGTCGCGGCCGCGACCGGTGAGGTTGTTTTACTTCCCTGAACCAGAGTCCTCCGGAAGCCCCGTACTGGCGGGAACGGCGGGAGGCGAATTAGAAACCTCCTCGGGGCGGTACGCCGCTGAAAACGACTTTTGTTCGGCCATTCGGCACATACAAATGATATACCGCGTGTGGATAATGGAACCGAACAGCCGCCGCACACTTAATTTACTGCGGCGCGCCGGATGACGTCATGAGTAGAGACTCGACTTCGACCGGGGCGGCAGGCGACACGAATTGGTACAAAGCGCTCGACCCGGACGAGCTGCCGGAGGGACGGGTGAAGGCGGTGAGCTGCGGCGACACGACAGTCGCGATGACGCACCAGAATGGTGAGTACGCCGCGCTCGACAATCGCTGTCCCCACCAAGGTGGGCCGTTGGGCGAAGGATCTATCGAGACTGGACTGCTCCGCTGTCCGTGGCACGGCTGGGACTTCGACCCGCTGACGGGGAAAACACCCGGATCCCACGACGACTGTGTCGAAACGTTCCCGGTAGAAGTGCGCGACGATGGGATCTACGTCGGATTCCCCGAAGAGGAGCCGCACGAGCGGACGGTGTCGGACGTGATCGCCGAGACGCTGGTCAACTGGGGGGTCCGGCAAGTGTGGGGGATCGTCGGACACTCGAATCTCGGGCTCGCCGACGCGCTCCGCCGCGAAGCGGCCGGGGGAAACCTCGCATATTATGGCGTACGCCACGAGGGGGCTGCCGCGTTCGCTGCCTCCGCGTACGGGAAGCTCACCGGCCGCCCGGCGGCGTGCTTCTCCATCGCCGGCCCCGGTGCGACGAACATGCTCACCGGACTGTGGGACGCGAACGTTGACCGCTCGCCGACGATCGCGCTCACCGGACAGGTCGAGTCGCAGGTGCTCGGCACAGGGAACTTCCAGGAAGTCGATCTGGAGGCGGCCTACGGCGACGTCGCTGAGTTCGAGGCGACCGTCCTCCCCGACAGCGACCACGCCGAACTCGCGACGCGGGCGGCCAAGACCGCGATTCTTGACCGTGGAGTCTCGCATCTGGTCTTCCCCGACGAGATCCAGACCCAGTCGGCCGAGGGCGTCGATCCCGGGGACCCGGAGGGACGGATCACGGACCGCGACATCACGCCACCGGAAAGCGCGCTCGCTGACGCGACCGATCTCCTCGCGAACGCCGAGCGGCCGGTGATTGTCGTCGGTCACGGGGCCCGATTCGAGATGGACGGGATCGTCGACCTGGCCGAGCGGCTACAGTGTCCCGTGCTGACGACGTTCAAAGCGAAGGGACAGATCCCCGACTCACATCCGCTTGCGGGGGGCGTCCTTGGCCGGAGTGGGACACCTATTGCGAGCCACTTCATGAACGAGGCGGATTTACTGGCCGTCTTCGGCGCGAGCTTTTCGAACCACACCGGCATCGCGGAGTACAAGCCGACGATCCACGTCGACTACGACGCGATGACGCTCGGGAAGTTCCACAGTATCGACGTGCCGGTGTGGGGCGAGATCGGTGTCACCGTCGACGAACTCCACGAGCGACTTGACGAAGTTGAGGCGGAGAGCCAGCGCGAAGAGATCACCGACCGCTGGGCAATTTGGCGTGAGGAGAAGGCCAGCCGGCGAGCGGGGATACCGGAACGCGGCGTCAACTACGCCACGGCCTTCGAGGCGATGACCCGGCTCGTTCCCGACGACGCAATCATCCCCGTTGACGTGGGGAACAACACCTACGCGTTCGGCCGGTACTTCGAGCCGGAACACCAGTCCGTGCTCATGTCGGGGTACCTCGGATCGATCGGATTCGCGTTCCCAGCGGCCCTAGGCGCGTGGGCAGCCACCCAGGAGCCGGAGTCGGAGTTCAGCGGTCGTAAGGTGGTCTCGGTGTCCAGCGACGGCGGCTTCGGCCAGTACATGAGCGAGTTCACGACCGCGGTGAAGTACGATATGGACGTTACCCACGTCTTGTTGAACGACGACGAACTCGGGAAAATCAGTAAGGAGCAGCGGACCGGGGGCTGGGATGTCTGGCAGACCGACCTCGTCAACCCCGAGTTCGCGGCGTTCGCGGAGAACTGCGGGGGCCTCGGTCTCTTCGTCGACGACCCCGCCGACCTCGACGACGCACTCGAAACCGCAATCGCCCACGACGGTCCCGCGCTCGTCGAGATCCTCACCGATGCCGATCCGGTGTGAACGCCCGTCTCGATACGTAGCTGCGGTCTCCGAGACGCCTGGATTCGATAAATAAATCCACCGCTCGCGTGTTCGGCCGGTGACCGGACGCGATACGTATTAATTTTTAGTGAGAGAGTATCGGGCATGGGAACTGACACTGCTCGGGAGAGGCCCGTCCCGAACCGCGACACCGCCGTCCCCGATTCCTACGCGATCCACGTCGACGCTCGAGGCGTCGACGTGTGGCAGTATCGCGTCGATCTCGAGGAACCGGACGGCGCTTGGCGGTTCGTCGAGACGCACGACGCCCCGGACGACCTCCGGGTGTCGCTCGATCTCGCGGCCCTGACGCCTCCGTCCGAGAGCGGATACTGGGTGTACAGCAGGACCTACGACTGCGAAACCGACTGTAAATAGGGCGCGGCCGAATCGCTCAGGCCTATAGTTCGAGCGAGTAGATCCGCTTTCGGGCGTCGGCAAACGAGATTCGTGACGAAACGATTTCGGCCTCTTCGAGCTGATCGAGCGCATACCGAACGGTCCGCGGGGGGAGAAGCGTCGACTCGGCAAGGGCCGACTGCGTGCTCTCGCCCTCGTACTCGAGGGTCTTCGCGACCAGCTTGGCGCTGGGCGAGAGGTCGAGGAGTTCCGGGGGCGCCGACCGCGCCGAAATCGTGGTGTCGTCCGGCATCACAGGTGGAGATAGCCGGACGAACGTCTTAATCTTCGAGCGTTTGTGCGATCAATTCACACAGGTGAGCACCGCGACCGACGCGGTTTGTCTCACTCCGTCGACGCTGCCCACTCCAGGAGCGGTTCAAGCCGCGCCCGTAGCTCGTCACCGTCCTTAGTGAGGGCATACTCGACGCGAGGCGGGATCTCGTTATACTGGGTTCGAGAGACGAGACCAGCCTCCTCGAATTCGTCGAGTCGTTTCGAGATGGTTGAAGTACTCGCCGTCGGAAGGTGTGCTTCGATCTCCGCGAAGCGAAGCGAATCGTGCGCCCCGATGATGCTGACGAGCTGTATCGCGTATTTCTGACTCAGTGTGCTGATAACACCCGTGAGCGGACAGTAGCACGTGCCGTCAACATCACAGGCGGGAGCGTCTGCGGTGGTATCTGCCATAGCTTTGTAGCCTCCAACTTACTCCATAGCTTTGGACTCCGAAGTATAAACGCTTCCTGTTGTAAAGTAAGGGTACACGTGACTAGCGACCCCCAATACGACCTCGTGATTCTCGGCGGTGGCGCCGCAGCTTTCGCTGCGATCACCGAAGCGAGTCGACGGGACCTCACGACGGCAATGGTGAACACCGGCCTGCCTATCGGCGGGACCTGCGTGAACGTCGGCTGTGTCCCGAGTAAGCATCTGCTTGCCGTCGCTGAGAACGGTGCTGCCGCGGCAGAGAATCCCTTCGACGCCGTTCGATACCTTGAGGAGCCGACCGTCGACTGGGCCGACGCACTCGACGGCACCGACGCACTTGTCGAACGGTTCCGGCAGGAGAACTACGTCGATGTCGCCGAGCACTTCGAGACCGACATCTACGAGGGGTACGGCCAGTTAGTCGACAGCGAGGGACGCAGTCCCTCGGGCAACCGGACGCAGTCCGGTGACGACACGACTATCGAGGTCGTCGACGGCGCCGACGAGGGCGCACGCATCACCGGAAAAAAGGCGCTCGTCGCGACCGGAAGCTCACCGTGGGCACCGCCCATCGATGGCCTCGACGACGTCGACTACTACACGAGCGAGACGATTCTCGAAGAGCGCGATCTCCCCGAGAGTATCGTAATACTCGGTGGCGGCTACATCGCGCTGGAGTGGGGCCAGATCCTCCACCGTGTCGGCGTCGGCGTGACCATCCTCCAGCGCTCCGAGCACGTCCTCTCCGGGATGGAAGGACAACTCGGGCGTGAGATGCTGCGCGCGTTCGAGGAGGAAGGCATCGAGGTAATTACTGGCAACGACTTCCAGCGCGTCCGGACGCCAGCAGCCGCCGGTGGAATCAAAACGAGACAGTCGGGCGTCGCCGTCGAGACGGCCGTCGACGGCACCGAACGAACGATCACTGGCGACGCGCTGTTCGTCGCGACCGGCGTCCAGCCCAACAGCGATGGGATCGGTCTCGCATCAGTAGGGGTGGAAACGGACAACAACGGAAGGATTCACGTCGACGAGCACTTCCAGACGACGAATTCCCACATCTACGCGGCCGGCGACGTGATCGGCGAGCCTGAACTCGAGACAGTTGCTGCCAAGGAGGGCAATCACTCCGTCAGGAACGCGTTCGGTAACGAGGCCGTCAGCATCGACTATGACGCGGTTCCCGCAGTCGTCTTCACCAGCCCCGAGGTCGCTGCTGTCGGCACGACCGAACTGGAGCACACGGAGGAGCACGGGACATGTTCGTGCCGGACTGTTCAGATGGAGGATGTACCACGGGCGAAAGCCGTCAAGGACACCGATGGTCTCGTTCAAGTAGTCAAGCACCACGAGACCGACGAGATCGTCGGCGTCCACACGGTCGGCCCCCGTGCCGCCGACATGATCGTGGAAGCGACGCTGGCGGTGAAGTTCGGTCTCACCGTCGGCGACATCATCGACACCGTCCACCCGTTCCCGACGTTCAGCGAAGCGTTCAAACAGGCCTGTCAGGCGTTCCGGAGAGATACGTCGAAGATGAGCTGTTGTATCGAGTAGCGATCTCCAAAACAAACGTCGAACACACCGTTCTGAGCTGTTTGTTCTGACAGCCGGAGCGCTCGTGCGAACTCGTTTCACATCCGCCAAGACTGTTTAAAACGCTGCGATCACTCTATACCAAGATCGAATGTTGGAACTCTATCGGCTTCCCGGCTGTCCGTACTGTGCGAAGGTCGAAAACAAGCTCGACGAACTAGATCTGGAATACGAGCCGCATAACGTACTCCCCTTTCGGTTTCTCCGATTCGAGGTGAAATCGGTGAGCGGTCAGTCCGGGGTACCGGTGCTCGTCGACCCCGAACACGGAATCGAGGGGCTGGCAGAGAGCGACGACATCGTCGCCTATCTCGAGAACACGTACGCCTGAGGCGGTTTCAGCAGGCCGTCGGAAACGGTGTTCCTCCAGGCGCCGTTTTCGGACACCACTACGATGAGCGGTTCAATCGTCGCATTCGGGTAGGTAGGACAATGACCAAGCGAGGGTGGATTATTGGTCATGGGGGAGAGGAGGGAAGCGTGTGCCCCTGATTCCTCTATCAAAAACTACGATTTAACCGATATTACATATGGCGTGTAAATGCGCCACCCGCGACAGTCCGACGATTACGCATCGCGATACGCTCACAACGAGTAGAACGAACGCGGTCCATGGTCGTCCTGCCACGCAAACGCGTAGAGACGGCGGGTTTCGACGCGCCGGAGCCGGCGACCGTCGTTACTTTCGCCCGTTGTGAGTGCCCACGTCACGCCATCACCGCTGACCGAGCCGTCTTCAAGTCGGAGTTCGAATTCCGGCTGCTCGAAGGCGTGGAGGCCGTCGTCGGTCGCAAGGACAACGACAGCAGCTTCACCCACCGTTGCCTCCACGACGCCGCCGGCCGCCTCAACGATCGGACGCGGAAAGCCAAGCGCGCCGCCGTCGGCCGGCGTCACGCCGAGAACGACCGTCTTCGGGTCGAGGTCATCCCGATTCCATTCGCGCTCCGGGCCCTCGCCACGCATCCCGCGGAGGCCGAACGCCTCGCGCTCTTCGTACGTCTCGTATCCGGAGGTGTCATACCCGTTCGCGGCGGCCGATCCCTCAGACTCCGGTTGGAGTACGACCCCGTCCGGATGCGCCTCGCGGAAGGCCGCGTACGTCGTCATCGGCCCCGGCCGAACGCGGAGTCGATCGCCGGCAAGTTCGCCCGCGATACACTCGCCGGTGGACTGCTTCCACTCGGAGTCGGTCTCGCGGTCGTACAGCACGAGGTCGTCGTCGGCCAGCTTCCCCGAGACGCCGAAGGTGAGCCGGCGGCCGTCGACGGCCGCGTCGTAGACGACGCCGCTCCCGCAGATCGGGCACCAGGTGACGGCGATCGGATCGGCGTCGCCGTCGGCGGTCTCGACGGCGTCGTTGATGACCTCGTGGTAGTTGAGGATCCGAATCGGGTAGGCGCGGGCGGGCGCCCCCTTGTCGCCCGGCTCGACGACGAGTACCTCGTCGTCGGGCTCACCGAAGTACTCGTCGCCGAAGGTCGGGTCGTCGATGCTCGGGATCGCGTCCTTCGGAAGGACTGAAATCACGTTCATAACTGACTCGTTCGAGTCGTTCACTGGTCTTCCGGAGCGGTGAGGTGTTCTCGCCCCCAGTCGCGCATGGCGATGATCACGGGTTCGAGCGACCGCCCGCGGTCCGTCAGAGAATACTCCACGCGGAACGGCTTCTCGCTGACGACGGTCCGGTCGATGAACCCGTGTTCCTCGAGGTCTTCGAGGACGTCCGACTGGACCTTCCCTGAGATCCCGTCTACCTCCTCTTTGAGCGCGTTGAATCCCAGCGGTCCATTCTCCAAGAGTCGGTGAATGACGACGGGATGCCACTTCTTACCGATCAGCGTCGCGGTCGTCGTGATCGGACACCACTCGCTGCCCGCACACCACACCTCTAACGGTTCGGAATCGGTACTCATACCGGGTCCACGGTCGCCACGAAAATAAAGGTACGTTTGGTAACCAGATGAGGAAACGAAACCAAGGATACCAATCGGTTACCCGGTTACCCGTCCGTTCGCGTGAGCTTTTCAATTACCTATCCATACTAAGTTACTGTAAGTAACCATGAGCGAACTCGAAATTGATGCCGACAGCACGGCCGTCCTGATCACCGACCCGCAAATCGACTTCCTGAAACCGGAGAGCGTGGTGTGGGACAAGGTCGGCGAGACCGTCGAAGAGAACGCCGTCGTCGACAAGATCCGACGACTCCGCGATGCCGCCCGCGAGGGCGACGTGCCCGTATTCTACTCGCCGCACGAGTACGAGGAGGCCGAGTACGAGAGCTGGGAACACCTGAACACCATCGATCAGATCATGTTCGACACGCGAATGTTCGACGTCGCCGGCGACGGCGCCAACTTTGTCCCGGAACTCAAACCGGACGACAACACGTTCGTCCTCTCGCCACACAAGCAGCTCTCCGGGTTCTGGAGCAACGACGCGCAGATCCAGCTCCGGCAGCGCGGCATTGATACGATCGTGCTCGCAGGGATGAGTGCGAATCTCTGCGTGGAGTCACACCTGCGCGACGCCGTCGAGAACGGTTTCGAGGTGCTGACCGTGACCGACGCCACGGCGGCCGCCGGCGAGGAGGCGCTTCAGGCGGCGCTCACGAACTACGGGTTCATCGCCCACGAGACCGCCGAGACCGACGACGTGGTCGAGCGGCTGGCGGCGGCGGAGTAGGGGCAGCGTCGTAAGAGAACTCGGCTACGCGGCGTCTTTCCACACGTTAGTCGTCGGTGGTCGACAGACATCAGACAGATGCGACTCCTCACGAGGTAGCGCGGTCGAGTCACACAACCAGTACAACTCTTTACAAACGGACAGTAATCGAACGTATGGACCGGCCGTCTCCGAACGACCGTCTCGCATTTAAATTCGAGGGCGTCGTGATAGCGGTCGTCGCGTTCGCGCTGACGCGGGGGACGGTCGCCGACCTGTTGGTGACAGAGCGGGGGTTCGCGATGGAGATGAGCGCGGTACTGGTGTTAGCGGTCGGATTCGGCGTCGTCCTGTACGGGATCAACCTCACCGTCAGCGCCCGAGACCGGACGTACACCCGGACCGTCCTCGGCTGGTTCCTCGGCGGCGCCGCTGCGGTCGGACTCGTGCTCGGACCGTTGCTGATCGCGTCGTCGTCGGGAGACGCCACCGCCACAGCTGCCGCCGTCGGGATCGTCGGCGGCGGCGCGGGACTGCTCGTCGGGGTCCGCAGCGCGGAGACGGACCGACGGCAGGCCACGGTCGACCGGCAGATCGAGCAGGCGCGGCTCCTCAATCGGATCCTCAGACACGAGGTCCGCAACTCCGTCACGATCCTCCGGGGCCACTCGGAGATCCTGTTCGAGAAGCGCGAAGGGACCGCCGATCGGAGCAAGACGGCGATCACCGACGCGATCGCGCGGATCGAACGGGCGGTAGACGAGACGCGCTTTCTCACGGTCGGCACCGTCGACGGCGGCAGCGGGCTAGAGCCGATACGGCTCGACGAAGCGATCCGGAGGCATGCGGAGCGCACCGATCGAGACGCGTCGGCGGTGGCGGTTCCGTCGGTGACGATCAGAGCGGACCGATACGTTGACCGGCTGCTCGACGAACTCGTCGCACTCCCTGACTGGGCGGACACCGGCGCCGATCCCCTCGCCGTCGACGTCGGGGACCGATACGTCGAACTGTCCGTCACGGCCCCCGGAGCGTGGCTCAGCGCTCGCGAGCGCGACGTGCTCGTCGAGGGGATTCCCGAACAGGAGCGGAACGACGTGGACTACGGTGTCCCGGTCCTCCGGCTTCTTGTCGCGAGATACGGCGGAGATATCGGCGTCGACGACACCGGCGAAGCGACGAGCCTCCGGGTGCGGCTCCCGCGGACCGGTCGAACCGGCACGGCCGGCGACACGCCGGGACTCGCGAGCGGGACGCTGTGGCGGACGCTCGGCATCGGGCTGGCGGCCGGCGTCGCGATGGGCGCGTTCTTTCAGGCGACCACCGGAACGCTGCCGGTGATCGGCGCGCTGTACGGGGCGTCCGTCTCGTCGGTAGGGTGGGTCGCGCACCTGTTCCACAGCGCCGTGTTCGCGACCGTGTTCACCGTGGTCCGCTCCGAGGTGCCCGGCAGGCTGCTCGGTGAATCCCTCGGAGCCAGCGTCGCCGCGGGGGTCGGGTACGGGCTCTTCCTGTGGTTCGTCATGGCAGGGGTGGTTATGAGCCTCTGGTTGAACGTCGTGGGGATCGCGACCCCGCTCCCGAACCTCAGCCCGGCCTCTCTTGTCGGTCACCTCCTCTGGGGCGGACTCGTCGGCGCGCTCTCGGCGACGCTTCCGCCGCTTCCCGACCGGCAAGCGGTCCGGGACCGGACGCTGGCCGCCCTGCGTAACTGAGTGCTCCGAGTCGCCTCCGCCGGAAGTCGGAGCGCCTCTCAGGCGATCCCCGCGCCGCCGAGGATCAGCCGGACACCGATGACCGTCAACAGTCCGAGGACGACCCCGCGCCGGAGGCGTTCGCTCACGCGCTCGCGGAGGCGTTTTCCGACCGCGACCCCCGCGACGGCGGGGACCGCGGCGGCGACCGACGCGAGGACGAGACCGAGATCCGGGTACAGTCCGAGCGCTCCAGCAGCGCCGACTCGGAGGCCGTTGATGCCGACGAACACGAGCGCGACGACCCCGACGAACAGCCCGTGTGAGAGGTCGAAGCTCCGCACGAACGCGACGAGCTGGACTCCGACGTTCGTCGCGCCGAACAGGACGCCGGAGACGACGCCGACGATCGCCATGACGAGCGGCGTGTCGGCGAGCTCCCGCTCGCTCACGACAGGGAGAGACGGTAACGGGACGGCGTGCTGATTCGTCGCGACGAAGCCGAGCGAGACGAACCCGAGCAGGATCCGAAGCGGGGCTTCCGGGAGCCGGTTGAGGAGTGCCATCCCGAGGAGAGTGCCGACCAGCGCGGCGACGAGCAGCGGCGCGAATCGGGTTCCACACGTTCGCAGCTCCTCGCGGGTGAGGTCGCCCACGAGTGCGACATTCACGGCGAACATCGGAATGATCATGAACGTGACGGCGGTCGCGGGATCGAGTGTCGCGGCGAGTACCATGGTCCCAACGACGGCGAATCCGAACCCTGCGACCCCGTTGACGGCGCCCGCGACCCCGACCACGACGGCGATCGTTGCCGCCAGTTCGACCGAGAGCGCGAGCGTCATACGCCTGAGATGACGCGGTTATTCATAAATAACCGCTGACTGTGTAGTGCCATGACACAGGCGCGAGGTCGGCCGTGTTCCGACGGCGGCGCTCGGGCTCTCGGACGCGTATTGAGGTGTGTGCGATCACATCACACGATCGGCCGAGGCTCATACCCATCGGCTGTCGTTATTTAAATATGCTCCAAACCGGACAGACGGCGCCGACGTTCGAACTCCCGGGTGCGGGCGGCGGACGGATCGACACGCATGGCCTCGCCGAGTACGCCGATAACGGGTGGGCGGTCGTGGTGGTGTTTTACCCGTTCGACTTCCACCCGGTGTGTACCAGCCAGATGTGTACGCTGCGGGACAGCGAGGCGCTGTCGCTGCTGGAGAACACCGTCGTCCTCGGGATCTCCACCGACACCGTCTACAGTCACCGTGCGTTCGCCGAACAGCATCGCATCGACTTCCCGCTGCTCTCAGACAGCGACGGCCGTGTCGCCGAGGCGTACGGCGTGCGCGCCGACGCGATCGACGACCACCGCGGGGTCGCGCGTTCGGCGGTCTTCGTGGTCGATCCGGACCGCACCGTCCAGTACGCGTGGCGAAGCGAGGAGACCGACGACGAACCGGATCTTGAAGCCGTCGAACACGCCGCGCGGTGTCACGGTGACGAGTGCGAACTGCCGGACGGGAAGTCGTACCTGTGAGCGCAACTGCTGACAGCCATTACCGACCAGTAACTCGGTTACCCGTCCGTTCGCGCGTCTTTATCCGATAGTCTCGCATCTGGGTTACTAGAGGTAACCTGCGTCGGCTCGCCGGCGCGTATTACACATCATGGTAAGCATACTCACCGGACTGATCGCTGGACTGATCGCGACCGTCGTCATGACGATGTTCATGATGACGATGGGAGACGACTCGCCGCCGCCGACTGCTGCCCTCTGGGCGAAGTACGTCGGCGACGAGGGGCCCGAGGCGTACATGAAACAGGGCATGCTGCTCCACATGCTGTACGGGGTCGGCGCGGGGGCCGCCTTCGCGGTCGGTGCGACCGCACTCGGGCTCGCTGTCGGCACCGGAGCCCTCGTCGGGAGCGTCCTGTGGGGGCTCGCCTTCGGGCTCGTCCTGATGGTCGGCGGAATGATGTTCTGGATGCGAATCGTCCTCGCAATGGAACCCGACCCGAAGACGATGGCTGCGTTCGGCTTCTTCCACGTCGTCTACGGCGTCGTACTGGGCGCGGGAATCGCGCTACTCCCGGTGTAAGACGTGGGCACGAACACGAACGCGGACGGTCCTCGCCCGGGATGCCTGCGCGACGACCGCCCGGTCCGCAGCTGTACCGCGGCGGCCGGATCGGCGGTCGGTCGCGGAATAGAAGCGACCGTTCGACGCGCCGCGTTCTGGACGGCGATCGCGTTTCCGACGGCGTACGTCATCGGGGCCGTCGATCCCGTCGCGGCGGCGCTACCGGTCGGCTGGCTCCCGCTCGCGATCGCGACGCATCTGCTGTTGCTGTGGGTCGGACACGGCGCTCACCATCCGGAGTAAGCAATGTCAGGCGCACTCGCACTAGCGACCGGGGCCGACCCGCTGCCGCTGCTCTCGACGGTGTCGCTCGATCGAATCCTCGATCACTGGTGGGTGTTCCCCGCGTCGATACTGTTCTCGATGGTCGCCATCGCAGCCGGCGTCTCGGGCGCGCTCTTCTTCAGCCCGTTCTTCCTGTTGGCCGTCGGGCTCGGTCCCGCGCAGGCGGTCGGCGCGGGCCTGATGACTGAAGTGTTCGGGATGGGGAACGGTCTCCGGTCGTACGTCAAGCAGGGCGTCGTCGACTACGCGACTGCGAAGTGGCTGTTGGTCGGCGCGCTGCCGGCGATCGTGATCGGCTCGTTCGCGGCCCATTACGTCCCCGACACGCTGTTGCGCGGCGGGTTCGGCGTCGGGCTGTTCGTGCTCGGCGGGTTCCTGTTGTACTCCGACTCCCCCGAGGAGACCGAACCCGGCGAGCGCGAAGGCGAGTTCCTCGAAAAGAAGAACGCGGAGTGCGGTACCACCGTTGTCAACGCCAGCGACGGCGGCCGGTTCGTCTACCCGACGTGCTGGCGCCCGCCGGGCGTCGCCCTCGCGGCGCTCGGCGGGGCGATCACTGGGTTGATCAGCGCCGGTCTCCCCGAGATCGTGACGACCCAGCTCGTGGCGCGGTGTCGGATGCCGCCGCGAGTCGCCGTCGCCACGTCGGTGTTCGTGCTCGCGATCGCCGCGGTCGCCGGGGCCGCCGTCCACGCGCTGGCCGCGACGCCGGTCTGGTACGTGGTGGTCTGGTCGATTCCCGGCGTAATCGTCGGCGGAACGATAGGCGCCCGCGTCGGCAAGCACGTCCCAAGCGGGCTCATGGAGCGCGGGCTCGGCGTCGTCTTCGGGATCGTCGGGGCGATCGTCCTCGTGACGACGTTCGGCGTTTGAGAGTACGTTCGGCGCGTCGCTCCTCGGGCGCCATCCCCTTCTCGGCGAGTTCCGCGAGTGCGGCCGGCGACTTCCCGAGGTCGGACAGCCCCATCCCCCGCGAACGTGGTCGGCTTTCGTGAACTGAACCTCCTCGTACGCGACTATCTGTAGCCTGTTTCCCACGGGTCGCGGAAATCGAGCCCGTTCGTGGGGAGCGTCTCGATCCCGCGCTCGTCGGGGGGACGCTCGACGGCCGCCCGGTCGTCGACGACTACGAGATCATCACGTTCTAACCCGGACGATCGGCGCGGCGGTGCCCGTTACTTTCGACCGTCTTCTTCGATGTTCGCCCGAACGACGGCTATCGGCTCGCCTGTCTTCGCGACCAAGTCCCTTACCGCCTCGTCCGAGTCGGCTGGCGCGCAGCCCAAGTCCCGGATCGCCTCCGTCGTCGAGGCGTGCTTGACGTGGACGCGGTCGTCCGTGTCGGATCGCACCCCCGACAACTGCCGTTACCTCCGACGCGCCGTGCCCGTTGCCGGTCCGGACGGACTTATGACGGCGTCGCGCCATCTCCCGACATGATCGAACTCACGCGGGCGGCGTACGACGAGGTCGTGTACCGGGCGTACGAGGGCGGCGAAGCGGAGATCTGCGGCGTGCTCGCCGGCGAACACGGCGACGACGGTGACCCGAGCGTCGTGACGGAGACGTACGCGGCCGAGAACGTGGCGGAGACACCCGAGATCCGGTACCTGATCGACCCCGAAGAGCAGTTCGAGCTGATCGAGACCGTCGAGGAGGCCGGCCTCGACGTGGTCGGCTTCTACCACTCGCACCCGACCGGCCCGACCCACCCGAGCGAGACGGACGCCGCGCGGGCGACGTGGCCCGACCGCTCGTACGTCATCTGCGCGCTCGACGGCTACCCGTTCGTCGGGTCGTGGCGCTGGCGCGACGACGCGGACGCGTTCGAACAGGAGACGGTGTCGGTCCGGAGCGAGCGATAGGACGGGGTCGAGTGATAGGTCTATTTGTAAATCATCGACTCCGGATCGGTGGTGACCACCTCCAAAGCCCCAGCCGCGAGGACTCGCGCACCTCGTTGCGCTCCTCGCTCGTTCGCTCCGCTCACTCGCTGTGGTGCTTACGTCGGTGGGCTTCGCCCTCGCAGCTGCCCCTTTGAGTCCCGCCCCGCACAGCACCTCACACCTCCCCAGCCTCGTCGCCGGACTACGTCCGGCTGCAAGCGAGAGCTTCGCTCTCGCCCTGTCAGTCACCTCCGCTTCGCTCCGGCGACTGACTCCAGCGAGGGACCGAAGGTCCCTCTGGCAGTCGGGCGAAGCCCGACGACCTCGCGCGTGCTGACTCGCGGCCTCCGCTTCGCTCCGGCCGCTCGCAGGCACGCGCCACCGCATCGCCTGTTTATAAATTACCATCGCCGGCTCGCGCATTTTTAAATACGCACCGACGCACCGCGGTCAGCGGTCGAATTGAAAAGTGGAACCGCTCCGAGTGTCGGGCCTCAGTCGCTCGCTTCGATTTCCGGTTCGGCGTCGCCGCCGACGTCGATCGCACAGGAGGCGGTGTACTCCACGTCGTGGACGGAGTCGATGGCGGGGTCGTCGCCGCACACCGGGCAGTCGTCCTGCTTGGGGATCTCGACCTTGTCGAACTCCATGTCGAGCGCGTCGAAGAACAGCATCGAGCCGTCGAGGGTCTCGCCTTTGCCCATGATGTGTTTGACCGTCTCGGTCGCCTGGAGGCAGCCGACGGTGCCCGGGAGCACGCCGAGCACGCCGGCGGTCGCGCAGTTCGGGACCATCCCGGCCGGCGGCGCCTCGGGGAACAGGCAGCGGTAACACGGCGAGTCGTCGTCGCCCGCGAACGTCGTCACCTGGCCCTCGAACCGGAAGATGGACCCGTGCGAGAAGGGGATCCCGGCGAGGGTACAGGCGTCGTTGACGAGGTAGCGCGTCTCGAAGTTATCGGTGCCGTCGACGACGAAGTCGTACCCGTCGATCAGCTCCTCGATGTTGTCGGGTGTCACCCGCATCTCGTGTTTCCGGACGTCGACGTCGGGGTTGAGGTCGGCGACGAACTCCGCGGCCGAGTCGACCTTCTTCCGGCCCACGTCGTCGTCGCCGTGGATCACCTGTCGCTGGAGGTTCGACAGCTCGACCTCGTCGTCGTCCGCGATCCCGAGCGTGCCGACGCCGGCGGCGGCGAGGTACTGGATGATCGGCGCGCCGAGCCCGCCGGCGCCGAGGACCAGCACCTCCGCGTCCAGCAGGTCCTTCTGCCCCTCCGGCCCCACGTCGTCGAGGATGATGTGTCTGGAGTAGCGGTCGAGCTGCGTCGGATCGAGGTCGAGGTCACTCATTCGGCCGCACGTAACGTCCGCGGACGGTTAAGCCGGCCGTCCACCGGTGGGTGCTGCCGCCATCTCGGAGGTGCGTCGCGGACGCACGGGCGGCGCGTGACGCCTCGTCGCCGCGGCGGAACTCCCGTACCTGCCGGTGTCATCGCCGTCGAGAGGGTACCCGTCGGCCGGACACGCGGGAATCCATTCCGACGCCGCCGGCGACCGTGTCAGACCGTGGTCGACGTTGCCGTCGACACGCCCCTTTTGAGGACGAGCGTCGAAGGGAGGGTATGGCCACGATCAAACTCCCGGCCGCGCTGGTCGGCGGGTCGGCGACTTCGAAAGTCGAGGTCGCCGGCGAGACGGTGGCGGAACTGTTCGACAACCACGCCGCGGAACACGGCGACGAGCTGCGCGACAGCGTGATCGAGGACGGCGAGATCAAGGAGTTCATCAACGTCTACGTGGACGGGACACCGGTGGACGGACTCGACGCCGAAGTCCCGGACGACGCGCAGGTGCGGGTCATCCCCGCGGCGAGCGGCGGGCGGTAACGCGGTCGACGCTTCTCGGCTCTTCTCCGGCGCTTATAGGTACTCTTCCCACAGCGGGATGTCCGCGTACTTGTCGCCGCGGTCGCACAGCATGAACACGACCGCGTCGTCGTCCGCGAGGTCGCCAGCCTCGTCGAGGGCCGCGACGGCGGCCGCGCCCGCGCCGGCCGAGGTCCCCACGACGAACTGCCCGCCGACGCGGAGGTGCTCGCGCATCGTCTCCGGGTCGTACTGCCCGGCGTCCGCGATCGGGACGGGCTCGTCGGCGTACCGCTCGCGGAGCGCCCGGGCCCGCTCGTAGGCGTCGTCGGTCGTGACGTACAGCTTCCGGTCGAGCACCGACTCGTCGTACGTCTCCGGGTGGTAGTGGTCGCCCGTGCGGAGGTATTTCAGCCCGTCGATGGCGTGGAGCGGCTCCTCCGGCTCGAACCCGACGATCTCGACGGCCCCGTCGCTCAGGTCGGTCAGCCCCCGGCCCGTTCCGGTGATCGTGCCGCCCGTCCCGGCGCCGGCGACGAAGTGGGTCACCCCGCCGTCCGTGGCCTCGTATATCTCGCGCGCGGTCGTCCGCTCGTGGGTCCCGGGGTTGTCCGGGTTCTCGTACTGGTTCGGCCGGTAGTAAGCGTCGGGGTCCGCGGCGACGATCTCCTCGCAGCGCTCGATGACGGCGTCGTACCCGAGGTCGGCGTCGACGAAGTGGATCTCGGCGCCGGCGTCGCGGACGGCCTCGACCTTCCCGCCGGCGGCGTTGTCGGGCATGACGATCTCCACGTCGTAGCCGCGTGCGGCCGCGAGGCGGGCGACCTCGCTGCCGGTGTTCCCCGAGGTCGGCTCGATCACGGTGACGCCGGGTTCGAGGTCCCCGCGCTCCTCCGCGCCGTCGAGCATCCCCTTCGCGATCCGCGATTTGATCGACCCGCCGCCGTGGGGCGCCTCGTAGAGGTTGAACCACTCGGCCTTCGCGTACACCGCCGCGTCGCTCTCCAGGTCGAGGTCGAGTTCGACGAGCGGCGTCTCGAAGATCGTCGACTCGTCGACGGCGTGTCCGGTCATACCTCCCGTTCGCCGCTCCCGAATAAGAGTCCGACGAAAACGGCGGTTTCGGGCCACGTCGCGGTCGTGCGCGGCAGACGCCCGTCCGTGATACGGGAGAAACCTGCCGGTCACGAAAGCTGTTCCACGACGGGAGACGTACGGGTGGCCATGAGTGAACTATCGTGGGACGACGTCGTCGAGATGCCCGACGAGCTCGACGACGAGACCGCCGAGGCGCTCTTCGAGGACGCGACCGAGGTACAGGACATGACCGGCGAGGTCTGTCCCTACCCGCAGGTCGAGGCGAAGAAGGCGATCGCGGGGCTCTCGCCCGGCGACGTGCTCGTTCAGGAGACGGACCACGTGCCCAGCACGGAGAACGTCCCGAAGGCGGTCGGCGAGGACGCGACCGCCAAGGTGTGGAAGTCCGGTAACGGCCGCTACCGCATCTTCATGCGGAAGGAGTAACCATGGTCGAGGAGCTCACCCCCGAGGAAGTCAACGAGCGCGTCCAGCAGGGCGACATCCGCGTCATCGACACGCGGCCGGCGTCCGAGTACGAGCAGGGCCACATTCCCGGCTCGATCAACGTCCCGCTCGGCGACCTCCCCTCTCGGGTCCCCGACATCGACTGGGACGACACCGACGTCGTCTGCGCCTGCCCCGTCGGCGAGTCCTCGAAGCAGGCCGCGATGCTGATCAGCAGCTACGAGGGCGTCGAGGACGACGTGGTCGTCGCGAGCATGGCCGGCGGCTACCAGGAGTGGACGTTCGAGTTAGAGACCGGCGGGTCGGCGGACGCCTGAGCGGACGGTCAGATTTCCTCGCAGTTCCCCTCGCCTCGGAGTGATTTCTCGGGCACGTAATGCCGATTTTTATATAATACTGGATACGGCGGGGCGGTGGCGCGTGCCGACGAGCGCCCACAGGGCGCGAAGTCGCACGCGCGAGGGAGTCGGCCGACCGGAGCGAAGCGGAGGGAGGCCGACGAGGCT
>NZ_SGXU01000347.1:0-481 GCF_005435015.1 Halorubrum sp. SP9 | reverse complement strand
CAGAGTGCGCGGTCGTAAATCACCTGTCGGTGCGTCCGCAACGCCTTTGCTGCCGCCGATCCGTCGAACCGTCGAAGATCGTACTGACACAGCGCGGTTACTGGGTGATCGGGACACGCTGAATCAAACTCGATCTCGAAGTCGACAATCCGCTCGAACGATGCCTCGGCGTCAAACGCCCACGTGTTCTCCCCGGCGAGCCAAAGCCCCTTGTAGCCGTCCAAGGCGCTCTGTTCCGCCTCGGATCGCAGTTCGGAGACGGTGGCGTCAAGGTCGAATCCGCCGTCGAGATACACTGCCGACGCGTCGCGGACGACGAGGTCGCCGGCAGCGGTCCGCGCTGTGACATTGACACCGGCCTCTCGGAGGGCGTCTTCGATCCGCGACGGGGGGTTCGCGTCGGCGAGGTACACGCATCGATGACCGGCCTCGAGACCGTGCGCAAGGAACTCAGACACGGCATCAAGCTGCGTGGCCGTCG
>NZ_SGXU01000346.1:0-482 GCF_005435015.1 Halorubrum sp. SP9 | reverse complement strand
GTTCGCTGCTTGCGTGACGGACGCCCGTGACCTTCGGGACGCGCTGGACGAGTATCTGGATGACGACGAACACGAGTCTGCGGCGTTCCCTGATGCGTCTGTGACGGTTGCCGTTGACGCGGACGTAGAAGCGGCACGCGGGGCGATTGAGAGCCTTCAGACCAATGTGGAGGCACTCAACGAAGAACTGAAAGAGGCTGCCGAGCGAGCCGCTGATGTCGATCTCGGCGCTGTTGATTTTGGCCTCCCCGCGCCGTCACCGTCCGACGTTCAGGTGGAGATGGAAGCCATCGAGACGGACGACCGAGAGATGGTTCCCGCAGAACCGCTCTACGAGTTAGCGGAGATGTGGGCGGGTGTGTCTGTCCATCCCGCACTCGGTGACGAAGACGCGAGAACGTACCGACAGGCTCGCAAGGAGTCTGGTGAGTGGCTGAAGACAGAATTAGACGAGTTGACGGAGGACGACGATGGGTAGTTAC
>NZ_SGXU01000345.1:0-482 GCF_005435015.1 Halorubrum sp. SP9 | reverse complement strand
ACCCCGTTTCGTATCATTTCGAACTCGACGGAACGACGTTCGAGACAAGCAGGTTGTCTGAGGGCGGTCTAGATATTGAGATCGCTATTCAGGGCGTTCGGCCTGACACAGATTCCGAACAAACCGATAAGGACACGCTGTACTGGGAGATAGACACTGATGGTCTCCAAGACCTACGAAAACGACTGATCGAGTGGTGGGCGCTTCGTGACGCAATTGCGACTCGAGACGCACCAAAGGCGGTTGAGCGTGACCTCGAACAGCGCGCAGATGCAGTCCGCAGTAAGCTGACCAGCGCGATGATGAGCGGCTCGTACAATGTGAAAGATCGGACGGACATCGGCGGCCTTTCGAAAGCAGTTCAGGCCACGGTCGATGTCGCCTTCCCTGACGACTTCCATCCAATGATGCTCCAAGTCGATGAGAGTCGACTGCGCGAGCTAAGCGAACTCGACAGCGATACACCACTACCCACGTGGGCC
>NZ_SGXU01000344.1:0-482 GCF_005435015.1 Halorubrum sp. SP9 | reverse complement strand
GAGCAAGTACAGGATAACGTTGCGTTCGCCACGGTCGTTGATCGAAACCTTCGCCAGGCCCAGTAATTCAGCTTGACACTGAGTTGGTTACTGGGGCCGCTCAGACGTGACTTGCTTGACGCTGTTTAAGATCCGATCTCGGCCTCGGCGCCATCAATCTCAATAATGTCACCGTCCCCGACGTCCAACGCTTCACGGAGCTCTTCAAGATGTGTGTCAGCCTCCTCTCGGAGCTCCTTTGCTGTCGGCAGATCGACTTCCCCGTCCTCAAGCGTTTCTGCGATCTCCTCGAGTCGCTCGATCCGCTCTGCGATGTCGACATCGTCCTCGCTCATACCCGATGGTTGGCCGGGGCTGTCTTGAATATCCGGCTTCCATCACAGTACTCCGGTAGCCCACAACGCGATACCGAGCAACAGGAGGCCGAGAAGGACGAGAACGACTATCTGTAGTCTCCGAGCTTGCTGCTGTGCCGCCTGAAC
>NZ_SGXU01000343.1:0-482 GCF_005435015.1 Halorubrum sp. SP9 | reverse complement strand
CCCCACGTGGTCGAGCAGCGGGGAGTACTGCACCTCGAGGTCCTCCTGCGGGACCGACGGCGAGATGCCGAAGTCGACCTTCCCGTCGCCGCCGAACGACATCTGCGAATCGCCGCCGTCGGAGCCGTCAGACCCGTCAGACCCGTCGGATCCGTCGGACCCGTCCATCCCGTCGCCGCCGTCGGAGCCGTCGCCGCCGCCGCTACAGCCTGCGAGTCCAACGATACTTGCCGCACCCGCGATCTTGAGGAATTTGCGTCGTTGCGCCATGAGGTGTCCATTTGATGCTTTTACTGGCGTTTCAAAAGTGTTGCTGTTAATATATACACACGACTCTATACCGCTATGTAACAGTTCCCGGATGGAAACTGACTTCCACCGCGGTCGCGAACCGGAACCATGGACGAATCACCAACGGACGCCGAGGTGTCCGTCGCGCTCGTGGACTACGGGCTCGGGAACCTCCGGTCCGCGACCCGCGG
>NZ_SGXU01000342.1:0-483 GCF_005435015.1 Halorubrum sp. SP9 | reverse complement strand
GCCGATGTCTCCGCAGTCACGATCGCTTCAACGGTGTCAACCACCCCCTCCCACAGGTTCTGGTAGCGGTCCGCTTGCCGCTGGGTCCTGGCGACATCATTTGAGAGCCCCGCTATCGATGTCTCCTGACGGAGTTGTGTGAGTGCCGCCGAGACCTGCTGGCTCACCGCCCGAATGAACGATTCCAACGTCTCATCCCGTTCGTCAACGACGACGCTCAACAGACTCGTATCACCGAGCTGTGTGACGAGTGCCTGCTTCTCGGCCGCGTCGCCGGCGTCGATAACGGCGTCGGCCGGGAGCCAGCACGTGTCGGACTCGGTGAACGCTCGCCAGAGATCCGTCTCGCCCGGGTGAATTCGCTGTCGGCTACGTGATTCAGAGTTGTCTCCCGCAGTCGCAAGCCGCACCAACTCCCCTTCTGACGTATTGCGGTCGTATATCGCGAGCTCGTCAGCTGTTACCACATCGGCGACCGCCTTG
>NZ_SGXU01000341.1:277-484 GCF_005435015.1 Halorubrum sp. SP9 | reverse complement strand
ACGGCCCAGTCGAGGGTGTTCGTCGCGATCCCGAGCCCGGCGATGGCGCCGACCGCCGTCATCGACGTCGACGCCGGGACGCCGGCGAAGTTGCCGACGAACAGCGCCCCGCCGATGAAGAAGAGGACGATGATGCTCGTCTCCAGCGTGAACACGTTCGCGCCGGTGACGAGGTCCTCGCCCAGCGTGGTCACCACGCGCTGCCCC
>NZ_SGXU01000341.1:0-218 GCF_005435015.1 Halorubrum sp. SP9 | reverse complement strand
GTCCGCGCCGACCGCCGGCCCGAACGCCGGTCCCGTCGTCGCCCCACCGATGTTGTATCCGACGAACGCCGCGACCGCGACGCCGACGAGAAGAAGCGGCTCAACCATATACCCGAACAGAACACACACGCGCTGTTAAACGGACGGGGTCTGCCGCTGCCCGACCCTCCCATCGGCGACGACACCTGCGCGACTCGGTCGAGAGGACGCGCTGCCCG
>NZ_SGXU01000340.1:0-486 GCF_005435015.1 Halorubrum sp. SP9 | reverse complement strand
CTCTGTTCCGGGGTTCCGAATCTGGAGTACCTCGGAGAATGTCCCTTTGTACGGGTCACCAACAGCGCTGTTAACCGCAGCGTTAGAGTGATTCCGGCCGACCCGATTCGGAACAGCCAGCTCGATGCGGAACGGGTCCCCGTCGTCACCGTTCGGTCCCCCAACGACGCCGTCGCTGACGTACATCGCGGGCAGGTCGTCCGGATCATCGATCGCACCGTTGAGTCCTGAGCTGTCCACTCCGTCGAACAGTTCATTACCGCCAGCGATATATGGCGGATCGGTTGCTCCGTAGTCGTAGTCTCCAGTTTGGCCCCCGTCTCTAAACGCTGGACCCGCCTCGATAGCGATGTCGTCCTCGACAACGACCCGCATGTCTGCCGTCGCGTTCGCACTAGCATTGAACGCCGCCGACGAGAAGACCGCGCCGCTCCCTGTTGCTAACGCCCCGAGACCGATCACCATACTGCGTCGCTTAACCATGTG
>NZ_SGXU01000339.1:258-487 GCF_005435015.1 Halorubrum sp. SP9 | reverse complement strand
CTCGTATCGGAGGACAACTGGCACCGCTGCGGTGAGCACGCAGGCGGCGCCAAGCAGGAAGTGCGCGATTGCGGGGGCCATACAGACGATGTGAGAGAGAAGAGAGAAAAATCCGCGGGTAACTGTGGTGTCAAAACAGGTTCACAACATAAAGAACAGGCCACAGACGAGTAAACCACTCAGGAAAACAGCCGCCGCAACTGTGCCCGCGAGAAGAGCGTGGTCGGCC
>NZ_SGXU01000339.1:0-206 GCF_005435015.1 Halorubrum sp. SP9 | reverse complement strand
GACGTTGGATCGGTTCGGGCAGCGAGTAACACCGCCGCAGCAGCGATCCAAGCCGGATCTCTGTCGCAAGCGTATCGCGCCACGCGTGCTCATACGCGTCGAGTGTGGACGGCACCGACGGATCAATCGTGGACGCAGCAATATCGGCAGCTGTCATACTGTACAAAATCCCCCCACCGGTGAACGGCTTTGTCTGGGCGGCCGCG
>NZ_SGXU01000338.1:0-487 GCF_005435015.1 Halorubrum sp. SP9 | reverse complement strand
CTAATTGGTATTTCACCGAGAGCAAAAACGCTTCGGGAGACCTACCATCCTACCCATCTGGAATTGTATAGTTCCAGCCACCGTGCTTGTTTTCTGGCGGATTTTGATCCCGGAGCGGAGAATCTAACGGCCGCTTAGTGTGCTACTGTGTTCAGTTTCTCTGGTGCCCCGAGGGGGTGGCCACCATGTCCAATGAGGCCACTACCCCGGATTCAGCCGGGACCGACGACAGGAGCACCGACACGGTTGAGATGACCACAACTGATCAGGTCGCGCAGTACCTGATCGAAGACCAGATGGCGGACCTGACGGACGCAATCCGCGAAGCCGTCCAAAACGGCGTCGACAGTCCGGGCGCCTCCCGCGTGCTCGTGAGCGTCACGCCGGATCAGACGGTCGTCTGTGATGATGGTGCGGGTGTGGACCTTGGAAGCCAGACTGGGATGCGGGATCTCTCCGTCCTCGGCGCGGGCACGAAATCCCGTGA
>NZ_SGXU01000033.1:0-26893 GCF_005435015.1 Halorubrum sp. SP9 | reverse complement strand
GCACCTCACGCCTCCCCAGCCTCGTCGCGGCCGCTTAAAAGCGGCCGCGACTCCCTCGCGCGTGCTGCCTCGCGGCCGCCGGGGGCGGCCGCTCGCAGGCACGCGCCGCCGCCCCGGTTATTTATAAACGGTCGGGGAACTGCGCCTGTGATTTAAATACCGCTACGCGGTCATCGAGAACCCCGACCGAGGCGGGTTCCCCGACCGGTAGTTTCAATCGGCGATCCCCCGAAGGCGTTCGCGTGACCGTACCAACGAAGACGCTGCCGAGCGGCGCGGAGCTGCCGGCGCTCGGACTCGGCACGTACGACCTCAACGACGGCGAGACGGCCGACAGCGTGCGCGCGGCGCTCGACGCCGGGTACACGCACATCGACACGGCCGAGGGGTATCACAACGAGGCGGCCGTCGGCGACGCGCTCGCCGCGAGCGGCGTCGACCGCGAGGACGTGTTCCTCACCTCGAAGGTGCTCGCGAAGAACCTCAACTACGAGTCGGTGATCGCGTCGTGCGAGGCGTCGCTCGACCGGCTCGGGGTCGACTACCTCGATTTATACCTCATCCACTGGCCCAACCCGGCCATCTCGCTGCGCGAGACGCTCCGGGCGATGGCGGAGCTGCGCGACCGCGGGCTCGTGCGCGACGTCGGCGTCTCGAACTTCAGCGCGTACCAGCTGAGCTGCGCGCACCACGTCTCGGACGTGCCGATCGCGGTCAACCAGATCGAGTTCCACCCGTGGTTCCAGCGGCCGGACCTCGTCGACTACTGCCGCGAGACCGACACCGTGATCGAGGCGGCGGCGCCGCTCGCGCGGACGGACGTGTTCGGCGACGAGGTCGTCGCCGAGCTGGCCGAGAAGTACGATAAACACCCCGCGCAGATCGTGATCCGGTGGGCGCTCGACCGCGGCGTCGTCCCGCTCCCGCGGTCGTCGACCCCGGACCACGTCCGGGCCAACGCCGAGACGGACTGGGAGCTCGACGCGGCCGACCGGCGGCGCCTCGACGAGCGCGACCGCGACGCGCCGGTGTACGACACCCCGGCCCGCGACTGGACGAGCGACGTGTACGGGATCGAACAGTGATCCGAAGCGGAGTCAGTCGCCGCCGAGGTCGACCGGCTCCCCCGTCTCGGCGGACTCGTAGACGGCGTCGAGCGCGCGCATGTCCGTGAGCGCGTGCTCGCCGTCGGCGTGAAACGGCTCGCCCGCCAGCAGCTGGTGGCCGAAGTACGCGAACTCCGCTTCGATCTGGTGGACCTGATCGAACTCGACGTCGACCCGCGTGCCGTCGCGGACGACCGCGAACCCGCGGTCCTCCCGCTCGTAGAAGGCCGGGTCCAGAAGTAGCCGAGCGTCCGTCCCGGTGACCTCCAGCCGGCTCGCGTGCTGGGCGTTCTGGCTCACCGTACACAGCGCGTCGACGTCGCCGGAGAACTCCAGCCGGAAGGTGGCGTGCTCGTCGACGTCGGCGAACGCCTCGTGCTCCGAGCGGGTCCGCCCGGACACCCGAATCGGGTCCTCGCCGAGGACGAACCGCGTCGTGTTGAGCGGGTAGACGCCCAGGTCCATGACGGCGCAGCCGCCGGAGAGCTCGGGGTCGAGCCGCCACTGGTCGTGGTCGCCGCCGAGCTCCCCGAGCATCGTCTGCGACATCGTCGCGTGGACGTGGATCACCTCGCCCGCGACGCCCGCGTCGAGGAGGTCGCGGAGCCGCCGGACGGCGGGGTCGGTCTGCATCCGATAGCCGACCATCAGGGGGACGCCGGCGTCGCGGCACGCGCCCACGAGCCGACGGGCGCGGTCCGGCGTCACTTCCAGCGGCTTCTCGCAGAGGACGGCCTTCCCCTGCGCCGCGGCGGCCTCGACGTACTCAAGGTGGGTCGCGTTGGGCGTCGCGACGTACACCGCGTCGTACGCGTCCGCGGCGGCGCCCGATCGGAGCTCGTCGGGCGTGACGCCCGTCACGTCGCGCTCGGCGGCGACCGCCTCGACGGCGTCGGCATCGACGTCGGTGACGACGGTCGCCTCGGTGTACGCCGACCGCTCGATGCCGGGCAGCGCCCACTCGCGGGCGAACCAGCCGAGGCCGACCACCGCGACCCGGACGGGGTCGGTGACGGCATTCGGGTCGAGCGTCTCCCAGTCTCGGCGCGTGAACTCGTCGAGGTACTCCGCGAAGGCGGCTTCCATACCGGACCCTCGGCGCGCGGGCGTCAAATAACCACGGCGACGAGCGCGCGAGAGCGCTCCGGGGGCGCGAGGGTCACGGCAGGGGGTTCTCGCCGTCCGTCGCCGCGATGACGACGCGGACGGCGCCGTCGCCGTCGGCGTGCGTCCACTCGCCGGGGCCGGGATCGCCGGCGACGCGCTCGTACGAGTCGCCGTTGACCGCGAGCGACGCCGGCGGATCGTCGAAGCGCCGCAGGCGGGCGGACGCGACGCCTCCCGGAACGTCGAGCGTCACCGAGTCGGCCGCGGTCTCGTGAGCCGCCGCGACGGGGACGAACTCGTCGGCGGACTCGTCGAAGTACTCGAACGTCGCCTCGCGGGGGCCGGAGGTCTCGCCCCGGGAGCCGAACTCGACCCGGAGGTGGATCGGTCCGGGATCGCCGTCGAGGTGCTGCGTCCACGGACGGTACGGAACGACGCTGCCAGCGCGGACGTACACCGGCATCGTGTCGAGCGGAACGTCGACGTCGATCGAGCGTCCGCCCTCGTGCCGCGCGCCGGACCAGTAGTCGACCCACTCCCCCTCGGGGAGGTACACCTCCCGTCGGCCGCCCGGACGCAGTATCGGGGCGACCAGGATCTCCTCTCCCAGGAGGAGCTGCGTGTCGACGCCCGCCGCGGCCGGGTCGTCCTCGAACTCGAGCACCAGCGGCCGCATCACCGGGAGACCCGTCCTGGCGGCCCGTTCGGCGTACGAGTACAGGTACGGGAGGAGGCGGTAGCGCTCCTTCGCGTAGTCGCGAACGATCGCCTCCGCCTCCTCGCCGAAGTGCCACGGTTCCCGGGGCGTCGTCCCGTGGAAGCGGGCGTGGCTGGTCCCCAACAGTCCCCACTGGGCCCAGCGGACGTACAGTTCCGGCGTGGGCTCGCCGCGGAAACCGCCGATGTCAGTGGCCCAGAAGGAGTACCCCGAGAGCGCGAGGCTGAGTCCTCCCCGGAGGTTCGCCGCCATCGCCTCGAAGGTCGTGTCGGGGTCGCCGCCCCAGTGTATCGGGAACTCCTGGTCGCCGATCCAGCCGGAGCGGACCCACAGCGTCGGCCGGTCCCGCCCGGCCTCGCGGAGCGCGTTCTGAACCGTTTCGTAGTACAGCCGCGGGTAGCGGTTCCGCATCGCCGCGCCGGTCTTCCCGTTGCTCAACACGGCGTCCCGCGGGAGGTACTCCCCGAAGTCGAGCTTGAACACGTCGACGCCCGACTCGGCCAGCTCCCGGTGCCGGTCCGACCACCACTCCCGAGCGTCGGGATCGGTAAAGTCGACGATACCGCCGCGGTCGTCGACGCTGAGCCGCGAGAGGACGTACGGGTCTCCGGCCCCGTCCTCGACGAAGAACCCGCGGTCGGCGAACTCCTCGAACAGCGGTGAATCGACCCGGACGTACGGGTACTCCCAGAGGGAGAGCTTGAAGCCGCGGTCGGAGAGCGACTCGATCATCGCCTCGGGGGCCGGGAACGCCTCCTCGTCCCACTCCAGGTCGCAGATGCTCTCGATGTCCATCCAGTACGGGTCGACGTGGAGCACGTCGCAGGGGATCTCCCGCTCCCTGAGGGCGTCGGCCACCGACTCGAGCTCCGACCGGGACTGGTAGCTGAGCCGCGACATCCACAGGCCGAACGTCCACCGCTCCGGGCGGTGCGGGCGTCCGGTGAGCGCGGTGTACTGCCGGAGCAGCTCCTTCAGCCGGTCGCCGGTGAAAAAGAAGAACCGCAGGGCGTCGCCCTCCACGCGGAGGTCGATGGTCCCGGAGGAGGACGCCCCGAAGTCGAAGGTGGTCTTGCGGGCGGTGTCGGCCAGGAGCCCGTATCCGCGCGTCGAGAGGTACAACGGGACGTTCTTGTGCGCGAACTCGGTCTCGGTCCCGTTCGGCTGGGTCACCCACGACTCGATCGCCTGTCCGCGCTTGTCGAGGTCCGTGAACTTCTCGCCCAGGCCGAAGAGGCGCTCGTCCGGGCCCAGGCCGAACGCCGTCCCCGTCTCGGTCACCCGGAGCGGCCAGCGGTTGACCTCCTCCTCGACGAACCGCAGCGGCTGCGTCCGTCGCTCGCCCTTGGCGGTGCGGTCGTCGCGGCGCTCGCGGAGGAGTCGATCGCCGTCCGCGCGGACCTCGAAGGACCACTCCCCCAGGCCGATCCGCACCGAAAGCGCCGACGTCTCGACCCGGAGCGTCCCGTCACGCTCGCTCGCGGACAGCGAGACCGGACGCGTGACGGCGTCGAGATCGTACGAGATCGGGGACTCCGAGGTCGGGTTCTCCGGCGTCGAGAGCATCTCGAACCGGAACACGTCGGGCGCGAAAAACCGGATCCGGACCGGGACGGTTCGGTCCTCGTCGGGGGTCGTCTCGGGCCCGGGAGTCTCGAGTCGGCAGCGGAGTTCGACGGCGTCGTCGGAGAGGGAGTAGGAGTCGACGGCGGAGACGAGGTGAGTCACCATTGGAACCGCGTACGAAAGCCAGGCTCTTTTTTGTGGTGGTCACGCCGGAAGCGGCGTCGTCAGCGGTGAATGCGGCGGGTGAACGTGAACACGAACAGCGCGATCAGGAACGCTCCGACGAACCCCTCCACCGCCGAGAGGATCTCCTGGACCAGCGTCGTCGTCCCCGGGGGGCCGAGCACGAACGAGATGAACGACTGGAACGAGAAGATCAGCGCCTCGACCGGGCCCTGTTCAGCGGCGAGGCCGGACCAGTTCCAGTAGACGTACCCGAAGCCGCCGATGAGTGCCAACGACGTGACGACCACCCGATACGGCAGTTCACCGTAGCCCGTCGAGGCCGCGAGCAACCACGACCGGGTCCACCGAGAGCCGTTCCTGACTCGGCCGAGGACGCCGGACTCGGCGTCGCCGCGCAGCGCGTTGTCGAAGTACTCCGCCCGGTTGAACCGCATCTCGCGGTAGAAGAACGCCCCGGCGCTGACGTTGTCCCCGGCCTCGTCCGCGCCGTTTTTCGCGTACGCGTACGTCGCCTGGAGCGCGGCGTTGTCGGACTCCCGGTCGTGACGCGGGCAGACCGCGTCGTCGATGATGTAGCGTCCGACGTGTTCGGGCCCGTCGCCGCAGTAGCAGGGGAGCGCCATCGGGTCGACCTCGAACCGGTGGATCCAGTTGTCGACGCGAGAGAGGTCGACGGAGTCCTCGTCGGTGAAGTCGAACCCGTCGTAGCGCGTCCGGAGGATCCGAATCCGGGTGGAGAGGAGCTCGTCGGCGTCGCCGCTGAACTTGACGTCGCCCAGCGTCGCCCGGTACAGGTCGTACAGCATCTCTCCCTCGGCGGCGGGCTGCCCGAGCGTCCCCCGGTTCACGGTCGAGCGACTCAGGTCGACGTACCCGGTCTCCCCGCCGGTGTCCGGCGACTCGAACCGGATCCGCGACAGCTCCGCGTCCCGGACCCGAACGTCGTCGGCGACGGCGACGCGGTTGAGCGAGAGGCGACCGGTCACGACCGCCATGTCCGCGCTCAGCGACCCCCTGAACGCCGGGGTCGACCGGACGGGGCCGTCGGGGGGCGGCTCGACGAAGTCCGACTCGTCGACTTCGAGGTCGCCCTCGCAGAGCACCCTGTCGAAGTTGACTCGACCGCCGAAGCACGCGCGCTTGAAGTCCGCGAGGTCGAAGAACCGGGCGGCTTGGAAGCGGGCGTCGCGGCGGAACAGGGCGTCGTTGAACATCGCCAGGTCGTCGAAGTCGGCCGCGAGGAAGGAGGCGTGATCCAGGAACCGGGCGTGACCGGCGCTGACGGCCCTGTCGAACTGCGCCTCGCGGAACAGCGCCGGTCGGCGGAACAGCGCGCTCTTGAGTTCGAGGAAGTCCGAGAACGTCGCGCGGCTGAAGTCGATCCCGAAGGGGACGCTCTCCAGGGTCGGGTCGAGGACGTCGGTGCCGGGGTCGGCCGGCGGCGCGGCCCCGGGGTCGAACGTCGCGCCGGAGAAGTCGACCGGCTGCGCGAACTCGGTCTTCCGACAGACGACGGCGCCGAACTCCGCGTGTCTGAAGTCGATCGTCTCCCGGCTCCCGCCGCCGATCTCGCGCTGTTCGAGGTCGAGCGTCGGAAACTTCGCGCCGACGAACTGGCAGCGCCGCCGGCTGACGACCGGGTCGCTCTCCTCGTTCGCCGCCGCGACGGTCTCGACGAGTCGGACGGAGACGTTCGCGCGGTCGCTCGGCGGCCGCTCGTCGGGGTCGAGGTGGAAGAGACACCGGTCGCGGTCGCCGTACGCCTCGTGGGGGCAGTGCCAGGCGCCGTCCTCGACGCCGGACCCCGCATCGGCGCTCCCGAGGCGCCACTTCGGGGGGGAGTCAAGCCACGGGAACGCCGCCTCGTAGTCGGGCACCGGAAAGCGGAACCGGCAGCTCCCGTTCACTCGGAGTGTCACGGGTCAGTCGTATTTCGACGTTGATATTAAAACTACTGCGGCCGCGAGCGCCGGAACGCGGAGACCGTCATTTCGGCCGGAAACCCGCCTCAGCCGTCGGTCTCTCAACGGCCTCGTGGTCGACGGCGTGCGTCGGCGCGCTCCTCGGACCGGACTGGCGGTCGGGCTCGGGTTCGAGGGTCCTCGGGGCGCGCGGCGGCGAACTGATCGCGGCGCCGTGGTTCGGGGCGTCAGAGGACGGTCCCGTGCTTTTTGTCCGGCAGGTCCTTCCGAACGTCCTCGTAGAAGTCGAACCGGGCGGCCAGTTCGGCGCGGAGGTCGGAGGGCGGAACGATCTCGTCGATGACCACCTCGCTCGCCATCCGGTGGACGTCGATCCCCTCGCGGTACTCCTCGCGGAGGCGATCCTCCTCGGCCGCGCGCTCCTCGGGGTCGTCGATCTCGGCGAGCTTCCGGGCGTAGACGGCGTTGATCGCGGCCTCCGGCCCCATGATACCGATCTCGCCGGAGGGGAGCCCGATAACGCTCTCAGGGTCGTAGGCGGGGCCGCCCATCGCGTAGATGCCCGCGCCGTACGCCTTCCGGACGACGACGGTCTGTTTCGGCACCGTCGCCGAGGAGGTGGCGTAGATCATCTTCTTCCCCTTCTCTAAGATGGCGTCCTTCTCGACGCCCGACCCGGCCATGAAGCCGGGCGTGTCACAGAGGTACAACAGGGGGATCTCGTAGGCGTCGCAGGTCCAGATGAACTCGGCGGCCTTCTCCGCGGCGTCCGGGAAGATGGCGCCCGACCGCTCGGTCGGCTGGTTGGCGACGACGCCGACCGGCCGCCCGTCGATCCGGCAGAACGCCGTGACGATCTCCGGCCCGTACCCCTCCTTCAGCTCGAACACCGACTCGGCGTCGGCGATCCGGTCGAGCAGGTCGCGGGCGTCGTACGCGCGGTTCGGCGACTCCGGGATCAGCTCGTCGATCCCCGCCGGCGAGAACTTCGGCGGCTTCGTCTCCCGTTTCGGGGGCTTCTCGCCGGCCCGATCCGGGAGGTACCCGATCAGGTCCGCGACCAGTTCGCGGGCGTGTTCCTCGTCGCGGGCGACGAGGTCGGCGGAGCCGGACTCCTCGGCGTGGATCCGCGGCCCGCCGAGCTCGTCCATCTCGATCTCCTCGCCGGTGACCATCTCCACCATCCGCGGCGAGGCGATCGCCATCGCGGACATCCCCTCGACCATCACCGTGAAGTCCGCGAAGACGGGTGTGTAAGCGGCGCCGGCGATACAGGGGCCGTAGAGGACGCAGATCTGCGGGACCGCCCCCGACAGCATCGAGTGGTTGTAGTAGTACTTCCCGATCCCCTCGCGGTTGGCGAAGAAGCCGGTCTGCTGGTCGATCCGCCCCCCGGAGGAGTCCATCAGGTAGAGGACCGGATTCCCCGTCTTCAGTGCGCGCTGCTGCATCCGGAGGAACTTCTCGACGCCCTTCGACGCCATCGACCCCGCCTTCACCGTGAAGTCGTTGGCCATGAAGTGGACGTCGCGCCCCTCGAACTCGGCGGCGCCCGTCAGTAGCCCGTCGCCGGGGAGGCGGTCGCCGTCGCCCGCATCGTCCTTCCCGTCCGCGTCATCGCCGCGTCCGGGCGCGTCCGGGTGCCAGTCGTCGAACGCCGCGAACTTCCCGTCCTCGAACTTCACCCCTGCCGGCTCGCCGTCGACCGCGCTCGCGTCGCCGGCGCCGCGGGTGCCGTCCTCGCCGCCGAACCAGAGGTCGAGGCGGTCGCGGACGAACAGCTTCCCCTGTTCGGAGAGGCGGTCGCGGTACTTCTCCGGCCCGCCCTTCAGGATGTCGTCGATCTCGGCTCGGAGATCGCGCTCGCGGTCCGTGGGGCCGAGGTCGTCGCCGAGCGGATAGCTCGGTTCCGGCGGCGCTGCGGTCGCGGCCGGCGTCTCCTCGTCTCCGACGTGGACGTCGACGCCGACGCCGAGGTGTTCCGCCAGCGACTTCGCGATCGCCTCGGCCTCCTCGGGGGTCGCCGCCGCGCCGACGTGGACGTTCATGGACGCAAGATTTGCGGTGGATCCTAAACAGTTTTCCATGCGAGACCGGCGCGGTCGCGCCGGCGACGGCGGGACGCAACCGTCCGCTGCGCGAAACGGCTCCCTCCCTCAGTCCGCGTCGACGGCCGCCTCCAGCCGCTCGATCAGCGCCTCGTTGCCGACGTACAGCGGCGTGCGCTGGTGGACCGCCTCGGGCTCGACGTCGAGGATCGAGCCGGTCCCGTCCGAGGAGGCGCCGCCCGCGCGCTCGATGACGTACGCGATCGGGTTCGCCTCGAACTGGAGGCGGAGTTTCCCCTCGGGCGCGCTCCGGAGCGCGGGGTACGCGAACACGCCCCCGTAAGTGAGCACCTGGTTCACGTCGCCGACCATCGCGCCGCCGTAGCGGAGCTTCAGGCTGTCTTCGATCGCCCGGGCGTACGCCCGGAACTCCGCGGTCCAGTCGGGGACGCGACCGCCGAACCCGTAGACGGTCGGCGTCTCCGGGAGCGTCAGGTCGGCCTCGACGACCGAGCGCTCGACTCCGTCGCCGTCGGACGTGCGCTCGACGACCTCCTCGCGGACGCCCGTCTCGTCCGCGACGACCATCGTCGTGATCGGGCCGTAGAGGACGTAGCCGGCGGCGACGAGGTCGCGACCGCTCGCCGGCAGCGGGGCGTCGTAGATCCCGACGACCGTGCCCATCGCGTTGTTCGACCGGAGGTTCGAGGAGCCGTCGAGGGGGTCGATCGCGACCGCGTAGGCGTCGTCCGGCCCGCTCCCGACCGCGCCGCCCGCGTCGACCGCCGACTCGCGCTCCTCGCTGACGAACGAGCCGACGCCGTCGACCGCGGTGATCGCGTCGCCGAGCAGCTCGTCGGCGTAGAGGTCGCCCGCCAGCACCGATTCGCCGGAGGCGTTCTCCGTCCCGCTCTCGACGCGGCGGCCGGGGAGCGCGGCGCGGATCTCCGGGGCCGTCGCCGCGACCGCGTCGAAGACGGCGTCGACGACCGGGTCGGCGGAGCCGCCGTCGCCGCGGGGGGTAGGGTCGGACATCAGTCGGCGCTCTCGGCGACGGCCAGCGCCTCGGCCGGGTCGACTTCCTCGAAGATCACGGCCTCTAACGCGTCGAGGATGCGCTCGGGCTCGTCGCGCTGGAAGACGTTGCGGCCGACGGCGATGCCGGTGGCGCCCGCGTCGATGGCGTTCGAGACGTTCCGGAGGAACGCCTCGTCGTCGCGCATCGTTCCGCCGGACATCACGACGTCCGCGGGGCCGGCCATCTCGACTGCGTCGCCCATCGCCTCGGCGGAGCCGGGGTACTTCACCTTCACCACGTCGGCGCCGAGCTCTAAGCCGAGCCGCGCGCCGTACGAGATCACGTCCGGACTCCCGTCGTTGCGCAGCCCCTGTCCGCGCGGGTACGACCACATGACGACGCCCATCCCGCGTTCGCGGGCGCCCTCCTGGGCCTCGCGGAACTCCTCGGCCATCTCGACCTCGTGGTTCGAGCCGGCGTAGACGGTGAACCCGATCGCGTCCGCGCCCAGCTCGGCCGCGTACTCCGGCGTACAGTTGACCGCGCTGTCCGGCTCTCCCATCCAGAGGTTCGAGGTCCCGTTGAGCTTCAACAGGAGGTTGACCTCGTCCTCGTAGTCGGGGTAGTACGCCTCCGCGAGCCCCTTCTGGACGGCCAGCGAGGTGACCGCCTCGTGGGTGGCGAGTTCGAAGATCCGTTCCGGGTCCGCCGTGTCCGGATTCGGCTCGAAGTCCACCGGCCCGTGTTCGATCCCGTGGTCGTACGCTAAGATGAGCGACTTGCCGTCGCGCGAGATGTCGTCGGCGGCGTGAGGAAGCATCAGTTCGTATTTCAGTTACATATGTAAAAAGAGCTATGGTCGTTTTACCGGACGTAAAGAATCTGAGCGGCCGTCTGAACGGCGTTTCGAGGCGAGTGCCGAGCGATCGAACGGACCCGACAGTTACTACTCGAATTGTTAATTTATCGGGCGGGACGCTCGGACCCGGCTTCCGCAATACTTACCACCCACGACGCGGCAGCGGTTCGCATGCGAGCACTCTCCGAGGTCGACGTCGTCGGCGTCGTCGGCGCCGGGACGATGGGCAACGGCATCGCGCAGGTCGCGGCGACCGCGGGCTACGACGTGGTGATGCGGGACGTCGAGACCGAGTACGTCGAGCGCGGCCTCGACAGCGTCGCCGACAGCCTCGACCGGCTGGCCGGGAAGGACGCGCTCGACGAGGAGCCGGACGCGATCCGCGACCGAATCGCGGGCACGACCGACCTCGACGACCTCGCCGACGCCGACGTCGCGATCGAGGCCGTGATCGAGGACCTCGACGTGAAACGCGACGTGTTCGAGGACCTCGACCGCGTCACCGACGACGACGCGGTCCTCGCGACGAACACCTCCACCCTGTCGATCACGACGATCGCGAGCGCGACCGACCGCGCGAGCGACGTGGTCGGCCTCCACTTCATGAACCCCGTCCCGATCATGGACGGCGTCGAGGTCGTGGTCGGCGAGCGCACCGACCCCGAAGTCGTCGACTTCGCCCACTCGTTCGCCGAGGACCTCGGCAAGGAGACGTGGGAGGCCGACGACAAGCCCGGCTTCGTCACCAACCGCATCCTGATGCCGTGGATAAACGAGGGGATCCGCGCGTACGACGAGGGCGTCGCCGAGAAGACCGACATCGACCGCGGGATGAAGCTCGGTACGAACGTCCCGATGGGGCCGCTCGAACTCGCGGACCACATCGGCCTCGACGTGGCGCTCGACGCCAGCGAGACGCTCCACGAGGAGCTCGGCGACCGCTACAAGCCCGCCTACCTCCTCAAGCGCAAGGTGGAGGCCGGCGACCTCGGCAAGAAGACCGGTCGCGGCTTCTACGAGTACGAGTGAGCCGCCGGGGGACGAGAGGAGTCAGGCCGCGTCCGCGTCCGCGTCGCGGTCGTCGCCGGCCGTCCACCGGCGCGCGCCGGGCAGGAGCCCGACCAGCTTCGTCACGTAGCCGAACTTGAACAGGCCGAGCTGCGAGAGCGTCCCGAGGACGAACACCGCGAGGAACGCGGGCGCGGAGAGGTCGAAGAGGAGCGGCCGGACGGTCGTCTCCGCCGCGGCGGTCTCGAAGCTCGCCGGGGTGAGCGACCGGGAGGCGAACGCCGCGCCGATGAGCGCGGTCGAGACCACGAGCGTCGTCCGGGTGAGGACGAACCCGAACAGCGCGCCGACCGCGACGCCCGCCAGCGTCGCGCCGACGAGCAGCGCCGTCCCCTCGATCCCCGTCGCGTCCGCCGCGTAGAAGGGGCCCACCGCGAACCGACCGGCGAACCCGCCGACGACGGCCCCGATTCCCAGCACCGCGAACGAGAGCCCGGCGTAGGCCAAGAACCCGCCGAGGAGGCCGCCGACCGCGACGACGCCGGCGGTCAGGACGGCCCCGTCGACCGCGACCAGGCCGACGACGTTCGGCGCGAACAGGTAGCCCGCGCCGGCGCCGACGAGCAGCCCCGTCAGCGTCACCGCGTAGACGGAGACCGCCGCGCCGACGAACGCGAGCGCGAGCCCCGCGAGGACCAGCCCGCCGTTGAGTGGGGTGAGCATGTGCGTATCGTGGCGCGCGCTGGCACTTAAATTGTCGCGACCGAGACGACGGGAAACGCGGGCGGCGCCGTCGAGCCTGAGAGGCACTCACCGGGCCCGTGCCGCCGCCCGCCGGTCGACGTACCGCGCGTAGCCGCCGACGGCGAGGCCGAACCCGACGACGAGCAGGACGAGTCCGAGGAGGCGGCTCGCCCCGACGGTCATCACCGCGAGGACGACGCCGAAAAGCAGCGCGAAGGCGCCCGCGACGACCACGCCGACGTCGAGCAGCGGCGAGGGCTGGATGCTCCGGCAGTGCGGGCAGATCCGCGCGTCGGCGGGGATCGGCTCCCGGCACTCGACGCAGCGGAGGCGGTCGCTCGACACGCGAGGCGCTTCGGCCGCGGCCGGGAAAAGACGCGCGCCCGCGGCCGGTCGGTGCCCGCCCTCGCTTCAGTCCGCGCCCGCCGCCGCGCTCGGCTCGTCGCCGACGTCGAGCGTCTCCTCCACCTGCGTGAACACCGCGACGAGGCCGAGCGCGGCGGCCGCGGCCCCGACGGCGAAGGGGACGACGAAGCCGAAGCCGTAGAGCCAGCCGGACGCCAGCGGCCCCAAGGCGACGCCGAAGCCGAAGCCCATCGTGAGCACGGAGAGGGTAGTGCCGGACTCGCCCTCGCGGGCGAGGTCGCCGGCGAGCGCGAGCGACGGGGCGAACACGCACGCGACCGCGATCCCTTGCCCGAGCCGGACGAGCATCATCAGCGCCGGCTCCGTCACGACCCCTTGGAGGAAGGTCGTCGGGATCAGGAGGACGAACCCGGCGAGGAGGAACGGCCGGCGACCGATCCGGTCGCTGGCGCGCCCCACCGGGACCTGGAAGATCACGTTGGCGATCGTCACGGCCGCGAACTGGGCGCCGAACCAGATGGGGGCCTGGTCGAGCCGGACGTTCACCTGGTTCTGGAGCGTCGCGAACAGCGCGATACAGGCGCCCATCGCGACGGTCGCGAGTCCGAGCGTGAACACGGGGTCGAGCAGGCGGTCCTCGCCGCGGACCCGGATCGAGACGTCGTCGCCCGCCTCGCCCTCCACGTCGGCGTCGCGGACGAGCAGGAACACGAGCGTGAAGCTGAGGTACGCCCCCGCGCAGGCCGCGACGAAGGCCGCGTCGAACCCGTCGAGGACCGGGAGCCCGACCGCGGAGAGGTCGTACGGGCCGCCCGACACCACCGCGCCCGCGAGCACCGGACCGAAGCCGAACCCGATGAGCCGGAACGTGTTGTACACCCCGAAGTTCCCGCCGCGGTCGGCGTCGCCCGCGGCGTACTCGTTGACCAGGGCGACCGTCGCGGGGATGATGAGCGCCGCGCCGAGCCCCTGGACCGCGCGCAGCGCGACCAGCGCCGGGTAGCTCGTGGCGATCGTGTAGAGCCCGCTGGCGGTGCCCAAGAGGAGGATGCCGGCGAGGACGAAGGGGCGCCGCGCGCCGACGCGGTCAGAAAATCGCCCCGTGAACGGCTGCGAGAGGCTGTTGAGGAAACCGAACAGCGAGAGGACGATCCCGATGAGCAGCGGTTCGGTCAGCGTGACCGCGGCCGCGCCGACACCCACCTCGGTCCCGAGTAACCCCTCGATGTCGACGACGTCGCTGGTGATGTACAGCGGGAGGACGACGATGAGAAAGGAGTTTCCGGCCGCGCCGACCATCCGCGCGAGCGCCAACACGATCACGCGACGGTCGGTCTCGGCGATTCCGGAGAGCGATCCCATTCACTCGCCGTTCGGAGCGGAGCATAAAGGCGCTTGTGAACGGGGGGAGTCGATCCGGTTCCGTCGGAGCGGATTCCGGTCGACCGGAGCCGGGGGATTCAGCGGGCCGCCGGCATCCGCCTGTCGATCCCGCGGACCTCGAAGCGCGCGCCGCCGTCCTCGCCGGTCGTCGCCTCGACGGTCCAGCCGTGCGCGGTGGCGATCTCTTTGACGATCGCGAGGCCGAACCCGGTGTTGCCCGCGGTTCCGCTCTCGCCGGGTTCGAAGAGGGAGTCAGCGACGGCCGGGTCGATGCCCGGCCCGTCGTCCTCGACGAAGAAGCCGTCCGGGAGGTCGCCGACGCGGAGCGACACGTCCGATCCGGCGTGGTCGACCGCGTTGCGCATCAGGTTCTCGAAGAGGTTCCGGAGGCGGTCCGGGTCCGCAAGCACCTCGCGCTCGGTCTCGACCGAGAGCGTCGCCGACGCGGTGTCGACCGTCGACCAGCTGTCGCTGACGACGTCCGCGAGCGCGACGTGCCCCGGGTCGCCGACCGTCTCGCCCTCGCGGGCGAGCGCGAGCGTGCGCTCGACGATCGACTCCATCCGGTCGAGCGCGTCGAGGGCGGCGTCGAGGTTCGCGTCGTCGGAGGCGTCCTTCGCCAGTTGGACGCGCCCCTGCGCGACGTTGAGGGGGTTTCGCAGGTCGTGTGAAACGATGCTGGCGAAGGAGTCGAGCCGGTCGTTCTGTCGTTCGAGGGCGGCCTCGCGCTGCTTGAACGCCGTGATGTCCTCCTGGAAGCCGACCCAGTGCGTGACGGTGCCGTCCGCGTCGCAGATGGGGGCGATGCTCACCCGGTTCCAGAACTCCGTCCCGTCCTTCCGGTAGTTCAACAGCTCGACGCTCGTCGACTCCTCGGCGTCGATCGCGTTCCGGAGGGCCTGAACCGACTCCGCCTCGGTGTCCGGCCCCTGGAGGAACCGGCAGTTGACGCCGAGCGACTCGTCGCGACCGTACCCGGTCATGTCGACGAACCGGTCGTTGACGTACACCATCGGGTTGTCCGCCTGCGCGGGGTCGGTGATGGTGATCCCGACGGGCGCCTCGTCGAGCGCGCGCGTCTTCGTCTCCAGCTCCTCGCGGCGCTCGCGCTCGTCGGAGACGTCGCGGAGGATGCCGACGCTGCCGTCGAACGAGTCGCCCTCGTACGGCAGCGCGGCCATGTGGTCGCGGCAGGGGATCGGCTCTCCCTCCTTCGGGACGATGTCCACGGCGAAGTGCTGGACGTCGGGCCCGGAGTCGGAGAGGATCGTGCCGAGCCGGTCCTCCGCCTCCTGAACCGCCGCGTCGTCCTTGATGAACCCGGGCGTCTTCCCGACGATCTCCTCGCGGTCGTAGCCGGTGAGCTCGGCGAACGGCTCGTTGACGAACCGGAAGACGCCGGTCTCGTCGACGACGTAGACGGGGTAGCCGAGCGCCTCGATGACGGTCGAGTAGCGGTCGGCGATCTCCTCCGTCCGGTACTCGTCGACGGCCTGGTCGACGCGGTTCGCGAGCCGGCGGAGCTGCTCGGGCCCGCCCTTCTGGAAGTACCCGGTGACGCCGGCGTTGAGCGCCTGACTCGCGATCTCCTCGGATCCCTTGCCGGTGTACAGCACGAACGGAACCCGCTGGTGACGCTCGCGCAGCGCCTCGAAGAACTCCAATCCGTCCATCGTGGGCATGTCGTAGTCGCTGACGATACAGTCGAACCGGGTCTCGTCGAGCCGCTCCAGCGCCGTCTCCGGGTCGGTCACGGTCGTCACCGCCACCGAGTCGAGCTCCCGCTCGAAGTACGCCTCCGCGAGGTCGAGGACCGACGGGTCGTCGTCGACGTGTAGCACGTCGATCGCTCCGGGCATACCGGTGTGGTACGGACGCACGGAATAAACGACTACCGCCCCGGCTATCGGATCTGGATCCGAGTCCGGGACCGGAATCGAGGGCGACGGCGGACCGAGACCACTTCCGGCGCGCGTGGCTGATTCTTAAGGGCCCGGGGCGCGGAGCCGAACGCGATGACCGGCGGGACGCCCGTCGCCGGGGAGACGCTCCCGGGCGCCGGCGACGAGGGGGACGACGCGCCCGACCGCGTCGTCTGCCACGTCGACATGGACTGCTTTTACGCCTCCTGCGAGCGGCTGCGCCACGACGACCTCGACGGCGAGCCCGTCGTGGTCGGAATGGGGTACGAGCCGGGCGAGTCGATCGGCGCGGTCGCGACCGCGAGCTACGAGGCCCGCGAGTTCGGCGTCGAGAGCGCGATGCCGGTCTCGGAGGCGTTAGCGCTGCTCCCCCGCCGCGCCGACGCCGACCCGGACGACCCCGACGCTCCGGACCCCGAGGAGACGGGGCGGTACGTCCCCGTCGACCTCGACTTCTACGAGGACGTGGCGGCCGAGGTGAAGGCGGTCCTGCGCGACTGCGCCGACACCCGCCGCGAGGTGAGCATCGACGAGGCGTACCTCGACGTCACGGACCGGACCTCGTGGGCGGCCGCGGGGGGCGGTGGGAACCCGGCCGACGGCGACGACGACCCCGCCGACCCGCCGCCGAGCGGCGCCGCCGGCCCCGCCGAGGCGCGGACGCTCGCCGAGGGGTACGCCCGCCACGTGAAAGACCGGATCGAGCGGGAGGCGGGCGTGCCGGCGAGCGTCGGCGTCGCGCCGAACATGTCGGCCGCGAAGGTCGCCAGCGACGCCGACAAGCCCGACGGACTCGTCGTCGTCCCGCCGGGGTCCGTCGCGGAGTTCCTCGCGCCGCTGCCGACCGCTGACGTTCACGGCGTCGGTCCCGTGACCGAGGAGACCCTGTCGGAGCTGGGGATCGACACCGCGGGCGACCTGGCGGCCGCCGACCGCGATCGACTCGCCGACGCGCTGGGCGAGCGCGGTCCGGAGCTCTCCCGGCGCGCCGCCGGCGACGACGACCGCGAGGTGACGCCGACCGGCCTCCCGAAGAGCCTCTCGCGCGAGTCGGCGCTGCCGACGACCGCCGACGAGTCGACGAAGCGGGAGACCGTCTCCGCGCTCGCCGCCGACGTGGCCCGCCGCGCCCGCGAGCGCGGCTGCCTCTACCGCACCATCGGGATCAAGGCGGTCGAGCCCCCGTTCGACGTCAGCACCCGTGCGCGGAGCCTCCCCGGCCCCGTCGACGACCCGGACCTCGTCGAGGAGGTGGCGCTCGACCTGCTGGCGGAGTTCGACGACGCCCGGGTCCGCAGGCTGGGCGTCCGCGTCTCCAAGCTGGACTTCGCGGAGACCGATCAGGCGACGCTCGGCGGGTTCGACGCCGGCGGCGGCGACGGGGGCGACGGACGGGACCGGGAGGCCGCGCCGGAGGCCCGCGGCGGCCCCGACGGCGGGAAGCTCACCGACTGGGTCGACGGGCCGCCGGACCGCGGCGACGGAGACGGGCCGACCGGCGGGCGCGACCGCCGGGACGCCGACGAGGGGCAGGCGACGCTCGGCGACTGGGACTGACCGCGCCGAGACGGCGCCGGCCGCGAGCCCCGAGGTTTTTCCGCCGCGGCGCGGACGGTCCTCGCGTGCCATCCCGCCGCGCGCTCCTCCTCGGAACCGACCGCGACCGCCCGCGTCCCGACCCGCGGCTCGCCGCGCCGGCGCTGTGCTTCGCGCTCGTCTTCGCCGCCTACGCGGTCGGGCTCTTCGAGGTCACCGGCGGCGTGATCGTCCTCCCCGGAGACGCGACGGTCGCGGGGATGCTCGCGGCCGCCGCGCTCGCGGCCCGGCGGAGCGGACTGGTCGCTTCGTGGGCGACCGTCTACGCCGCGCTCCTCGGACACCGCGTCGACCACTACCTCCTGGGCCTCTCCGGTCGGTCGCCCGGCGAGCGGTTCGTCGCCCTCCTCGGGGTCGACGGGCTCGCCGTCCTCGCCGCCGCCGCGCTCGCCCTGGGGACGCTCGCGTGGGTCGTCGGGACGGTCGGCCGCCTCGCGGTCGGTCGCGTCCGGGCCGCGTGACCGAACCGGCCGCGTGACCGAACCGGACGCGTGACCGGCGTCGGGGCGCGCGACGGCGGGGTATTTACGCCCCGAGCGACGACCGCGACCCATGGACGACGCAGCCCCCGACCTCGCGTGGGAGACGCTCGACTCGGCCGTCGACTACGCCTGCCCCGGCTTCGACGTGCGACGCGACGAGGTGCGGTTCCCGGACGGCGAGACCGACGGGTTCCACTACGTCGACGAGCCGCCGGCGGTCGTGGTGCTGCCGCTGACGCCCGACGGCGACGCCGTCGTCATCGACGAGTGGCGGCAGGCCGTCGGCCGGGTGAACCGCGGGATTCCGGCGGGGACGATGGAGCCGACGGACGAGGGGGCCGAGAGCGCGGACGGCGGGGCGACCGACGACGCGATCGAGCGCGCCGCGGCCCGGGAACTCGCCGAGGAGACGGGGTACGAGGCCGACTCGTTCGAGCGGCTGACGACCGTCGAGCCGACCAACGGGATGGCGAACGCGGTCCACCACCACGTGCTGGCGACCGGCTGCGAGCCGACCGCCGACCGCGACCTCGACCACAACGAGTCGATCGCGGTCGAGACGGTGCCGTACGACGACCTGCTCGCCGCGGTCGTCGACGACGGCCTGCGCGACGGCCGGGCAGTCACCGCGGTGCTGTGGTACGAGCTGCTCCACCGGTGACCGGCGCTCGGACGCCCGCGAGGGCCCCGTCCGCGCGGCTTCCGACGCGGACAACCATTTCCCCCGCGGCTTCCGAGACGGACAATCATTTTGCCGGGCGGGTCGTACTCGGAGCGATGGCAGATCCCTCCAGCGGCGACCCGACCCCGGACGGCGGGGTTCACGACGAGTTCGACGACGTCGACCCGGACCCCGCCTCCGACGACGCGGACGGTTCAGGGGGGACCGGCGGGTCGCCGGGCATCGCGATCGCGACCGCCCTAGTCCTCGGCGTCCTCGGCCCGGTCATCGCGCTCGCGAGCGGCGTGGCCGTCCTCGCGATCGACGCGGTGGCCGGCGGCCTCTCGCTCGCAGCGAGCGTCGTTCTCACGCTGGTATTCGGCCAGTACGTCGCGTTCGGCGGGCTCGCGGTCGGCTACCTCGCGTGGCGCGGCCTCGACCGCGAGGAGATCGTCTCGTACCTCGGCGTCCGGGTGCCGAGCCTCAGGGAGGTCGGGATCGTCCTCGGCAGCTGGGTCGTGATCCTCGTTCTGATCCTCGCGGTCTCGACTGTCGTCCAGCTGCTCGGCACGGAGACCGCGGCGAACCAGAGCGCCGAACTGGCGATGGGAAACCCGTCTATCATCCCGCTTTTCATCGCGGCCTCGTTCCTCGTCATCGGCCCCTGCGAGGAGATACTCTACCGCGGGGTCGTTCAGGGACGACTCCGCGAGTCGCTGCCGGCGGCCCCGTCGATACTCCTCTCTGCCGCCATCTTCGCCACGATCCACCTGATGGCGCTGACCGGCGGCCTCTCCGCGCGGCTGACGACCGTCTCCATCCTCTTCGTGCCGAGCCTGGTGTTCGGCGCGGTGTACGAGTACACCGAGAACCTCGTCGTCCCCGCGCTGCTCCACGGCCTCCACAACGCCGTGATCTTCACCGTCCTCTACGTCACCGTGACCCGGATGGACCCGAGCGACCTGCCGGCGGTCCTCGGATTCGTTCCGATTTAAGAACGCGGGAGGAACGGGTGCGACGGGGTCGGGCCCGGCCGGCCGCGCCCGTCAGTACAGGTCGTCGAGGTCCTCCTCGACGTGCGAGTGTTCCTCGGCCGGGAACTCGCCGCTCGTCACGGCCTCCCGGTACGCCTCGACGGCGTCGACCATCTCCCCGCGCACGTCCCCGAACCGCCTCGCGAACGGCGGCGACCACTCCCCGAGGCCGACGGCGTCGTTGATCACGAGGACCTGGCCGTCGCAGTCGGGCCCCGCACCGATGCCGATCGTCGGGATATCGAGCGCCTTCGTCACCGCGCCCGCGAGGTTCGCGGGGACGTGTTCCAACACGAGCGCGAACGCGCCGGCGTCGGCGTGGTCGCCCGCCAGCTCGATTATCTCCTCGGCGGCCTCCTGCTCGGTCCCCTGTCGGGTGTAGCCGCCGAGCCGGTTCACGTGCTGTGGGGTCAAGCCGAGGTGCGCCATCACGGGGATCCCGACCTCGGTCATGCGTCGGGTGGTCGAGACGGTGTGCGGCCCGCTCTCGATCTTCACCGCGTCCGCGTTCGCCTCCTTCAGCAGGCGGCCGGCGTTGCGGACGGAGTCGGCCTCGTCGACGCCGAACGAGAGGAACGGCATGTCGGCGACGACGAGGGCGTCCTCCGTCGCGCGCGCGACCGCCGCGGTCCGGCTCGCGACCTCGTCGAACGTCACGGGGAGCGTGGAGTCGTAGCCGAGGGCGGCGTTGCCCATGCTGTCACCGACGAGGGCGATATCGATCCCGGCCTCGTCGACGACCGCCGCCGTCGGGGCGTCGTAGGCGGTGAGCATCGTGATCGGATCGTCGCCCTCCCGGAGTCCCCGCGTCGTGGTCATACCTCCGAGTCACCCGCGCCGCGTGGTAAAATCGTCGGGAACCGGAAAGCCGACACGGCGAGGCCGCCGCGAGCAGACCGTCGCCGCGGGCCGACCGCCACCGATTTGCCGCTTCACCGCGGAGTCTCTCGCGTGCAACCAGTCGAGCGGGCCGAGTACGAGGGGGTCGACTACGCGTGGGTGATGCAGACGACGTTCGTCGTCACCATCCTTGTGGGCGCGCCCGCCGCGGCCCTGCTGTCGACGCTCGTGACGCTGGAGTCGTGGGGCGCGCGCGCCGCGTTCGCGGTCCGGGTCGGCGCACCGATCTGGTTCGTCACCGCGGTCGCCGTCGCGCTGTACGCGAAGCGGGCCGAGACGGGCGACGGCGACTCGGAGGGAGACGAAGGCAGCGACGGCGAACCGACGGGCGACGAAGCCGAAGAGCACGCCTGAGCGCGCGTTCGCGGCCCGCCCCCGTTCGCCCCGCCCTCGACCGCCCCGCGCTACTCCCCGAGCAGGTCGGAGGCCCACGCGAAGTCGACGCCGCCGCGCTCGGCGGCGACCGCGTCGCGCCGCGAGTCCCCGACGAACAGCGCGTCCTCGGGGACGCCACCGAGCCGATCGATCGCCGCGAGCAGCGACTCCGGGTCCGGCTTGTGGCTGTCGACGGTGTCGCGGCCGACGATCGCGTCCGAGAGGACGGCGTCGTCGAGCCCGCGGGCCTCGATCGCGATCCGACACGCCTCCTCGCAGTTGAGCGAGCAGACGCCGACGCGGGAACGTGAGTCAGCGGCGTCGCCGTCCGCGGCCCCGGCCGCGAGTCGATCACCGAGCGGGAGGCGGGTCGATTCGCGGGCGCCGGCGCGCTCGTGGGCCGCGATCGCCTCCTCGACCTCGGCGCGGATCCCGTACTCGTCGGCCGTGCCGAGCAGCCCCCACAGCTCCTCGGTCGGCGGAATGAGCGCGTGGTCGGCGTACACGTCGAGGACCGCGTCCGCGACGGCGTCCCAGTCGACCGCGAGTTCGACGAGGGTGCCGTCGAGGTCGTAGACGACCGCGTCGTAGCCGGCGAGCCGCGAGCCGAGGGCGACCGGGTCGCGGGAGTCGCGGGCCGCGCCATCGGCGTCGACGCCGCTCATTCCCCCAACACCCCCCGGGCGATGATCGTCTTCTGGATCTCCGTCGTCCCCTCGTAGATCTCCGTGATCTTCGCGTCGCGGTAGAGGCGTTCGACGTCGAACTCGGTCGTGTAGCCGTAGCCGCCGTGGATCTGGACCGCCTCGTTCGTTACCGACATCGCGGCCTCGCTGGCCCGGTACTTCGCCTTCGAGGCGGCGACGCGGTAGTCCTCGCCGGCCTCGGCCTGCCGGCACGCCTCGCGGACGAGCAGCCGCGCCGCCGACACGTCGGTCGACATCTCCGCGAGCTTGTGCCGGATCGTCTGGATGTCACCGATCGGGCGGTCGAACTGCTCGCGCTCCGTCGCGTACGATTTCGCCTCGTCGAGCGCGGCCTGCGCGACGCCGACCGCCTGCGCCGCGATGCCGATCCGCCCCTCGGTGAGCGTCCGGAAGGCCGCAGAGAGCCCCTTCCCCTCCTCGGTGAGCCGGTTCTCGGCGGGGATCCGGCAGTCGTCGAACGTGATGCCGGTGGTGTCCGACGCGCGGAGGCCGAGCTTCTCCTCCTTCTTGCCGACCTCGAAGCCGTCAGTGTCGGCCGGCACGAGGAACTGGGTGATCGCGTCGTCGGCCTCGGCGGAACGGCCGTCGCCGCCCTCGCGCGCGGCCTTCGCGAAGACGACGGCGACGCCGCCGCGCTCCCCGTTCGTGATCCACTGCTTCTCGCCGTTCAGCACGTACTCGTCCGTCTCGGGGTCGTACGTGGCGGTGGTCGCCATCTGGGCCGGGTTCGAGCCCGCCTGCGGCTCGGAGAGACAGAACATGCCGACCGGCCGACCCGTCTCCGCCATCTCCGGCAGCCACGCCTCGCGCTGCGGTTCCGTGCCGAACTCGGCGATACAGGAGGTCGCGAGACAGTGGACGGAGAGGGCGGTCGCGACCGCGAGCGACCCGTGCGCCAGCGCCTCGTTCGCGACCGCGTAGGTCGTCTCGTCGGCGTCGAACCCGCCGTACTCCTCCGGGACCGTCAGCCCCGTGAGGCCGAGCTCCGCGAGCCCGTCCCAGACGTCTTCGGGGAACGCCTCCGTCTCGTCCGCCTCGGCCGCGGTGGGCCGGACCTCCTCGGCCGCGAACTCGCGAACGAGGTCGCGGACCGCTACCTGCTCGTCGGTGAGCGCCGACCCGACGCGTGCTCCGGTCATGAGACGGAGTTCGGTCCCTCACCGAAAAAGGTGAGCGATCGGCGAGGCGAGCTCGACCGACGGACCGTCGGCCGGTGTCGGGGCGACCTACGTCTCCGCCTCGCGCGCCTCCCACAACGGGTACAGCTCGTCCCGGGGCGGCTCCGCGAGCGGCTCGCCGTCGATCCGGACGGTCCCCGCCGCCGACTCGTCGGCGGGGGACTCGACGACGCCGATCGCCGCCCCCTCGATCCCGGCGGCGTCGAGCGCGTCGAGCGCGTCGTCGACCCGCTCCGGCGGGACGGCCGCCAGCAGCGCGCCGGAGCCGAACGCCGCGAGCGGGTCGACGCCGAGCGCGTCACAGCAGGCGCGGGTCTCGGGGCGGACCGGGACCGCGTCGCGCTCGACGGCGAAGGCGCCCCCGCTGGCCGAGGCCATCTCGACGAGCGCGGTCGCCACGCCGCCCTCGGTCGGGTCGTGGAGCGCGGTCGCGGCGTCGCGGACCGCGGCCGCGTCGGGGACGACGCTCACCTCGTCGAGGAAGTCGGCGGCAGAATCGAGCGTCGCGGCCGGGACGCCGGCCTCGCGGCACGCCTCGCGGAAGTCGCTCGCGAGGATCGCGGTCGCCTCGATCGCCGCCCCCTTCGTGAGGAGGAGGCGGTCGCCCGGCTCGGCGCCGCCGCTCGACACGAAGCGGTCCGTGGTTCCCATCGCCGTCATCGAGCAGAGCGGACGGGAGAGCGCGTCCAGCACCTCGGTGTGCCCCCCGACGACCGCGCACCCGAGGTCGCTCGCGGTCGCGTCGACCTGCTCGACGACGGCCCCGAGCCGGTCGAGGTCGTCGTCGGGCAGGAAGAGCGTGTGCGTGAGCCACCGCGGGTCGGCGCCGCTCGCGGCGACGTCGTTACAGGCGACGTGGACCGCCAAGGTGCCGACCGACGCCGCGGCCAGCGAGAGGGGGTCGGCCGCGACGACGAGCGTCTCGCCGGCGCCGGCCAGGTCGATCGCGGCCGCGTCCTCGCCGTAAGCGGGCCCCTGCGTCACGGTCGGGTCCGCCGCGCCGGTCGCCGCGAGCGCCGCCGCGAGCGCGTCGGGACCGAGCTTCCCGGTCATCGCTCCCGGAGCCACGCCGCGACGGCCTCGGGGTCGGCGTCGAGGCCGCCGCCCTGCGCGAACGTCGGGCCGCCGCCACCGCCGCCGCCGAACTCGTCGGTGACCGCGCTCACGGCGTCGCCCGCGTCGACTCCGGCGTCATCGCCACCGTCGGCCGCAACCACGACGAAGGGAGCGTCGCCGGTCCCGACCGCGGCGAGGGCGTCGAGGTCGCCGTCGGCCTCGACCGCCGCCGTCGCCGGCTCCCGCAGTTCGTTCGGGTCGGCGTCGTCGACGGTCCCGATCGCCCAGTGCGCGCCGTCGACGTCGGCGGTCGGGAGGTCGCGGAGTCGGGCGGCGAGCAGCTCCCCGCGGGCGTCTCGGAGCTCCGTCTCCAGCCGGTCGACCTCGTCGCGGAGGCGGGCGGCCGCGTCCGGGAGGTCGCCGACGCGCGCGTCGAGCGTCGTCGCGGCGTCGAGCGCGGCGCCGTGGACCGCGCCGATCTCGTCTATCGCGGTGGGGCCGACCGCGAACTCGACGCGGGTCACGCCCTCGCCGGGGTTCGACCGGTCCAACACCGATATCGGGCCGATCTCCGCGGTGTTCTCGACGTGGGTCCCGCCGCAGGCGGCGACGTCCCACGGGGCGGCGTCCGGGTCCGCAGCCGGGTTTCCCCCGGCGTCCGCGCCGCCGCCGACCGTCACGACGCGGACCGCGTCGCCGCCGCTCATCGCGCCCTCCTCGGTCTTGGTGTTGAACGCGATCCCGTCGATGTCGCGGGCCTCGTCGGCCGGGTAGGTCGCCCACGAGACGGGCAGCGAGTCCCAGACTGCGCGGTTGGCGAGCCGCTCTAACTCGATCAGCTCGTCGTCGCCCAGCGGCTCGGCCGTCGTCAGGTCGACGCGGACCTTCTCCGGAGAGATGTCGAAGCCGGCGTAGCCGAGGTCGTCGGCGATCCGACGCGCGGCCCCGTACAGCACGTGCGAGGCGGTGTGCGCGCGAGCGCAGTACGTGCGGAACGCGTCGTCGATCAGGCCCGTCACCTCGTCGCCGGGCGCGAGGGAACCCCCCGCGTCGTCGTCGAGCAGGTGGACCACCTCCCCGTCGCGCTCGAATACGTCGTCGACGAGGTGGCCGTCGATCGTTCCCCGGTCAGCGGGCTGCCCGCCCGACTCGGGGTAGAAGTACGTCTCGTCGAGGACGACCTCGCGGCCGTCGACGCGGTCGACCGTCGCTTCGAACTCCCGGACCGTCGGCTCGGCCGGCGCGCGTGAAGCGGTCATTGCCGGGTCGTGGGCACGGGCGGATAAATAGGTGGCCGCCGCGCGGGAACTCATCGACGAACTGCGGTGCGGCGGCGCGTGCCTGCGAGCGGCCGGAGCGAAGCGGAGGTCGCGAGGAGCCCGCGCGAGGGAGTCGGGCGCCCCGAGGGCGACCGAAGGGAGCCCGACGGACGCGCCCGACGAGGATGGGGAGGCGTGAGGTGCTGTGCGGTGCGGGGGCGGGACTCGAAGGGGCAGGCGCGAGGCGGCCTGAGGCGACGCAAGCACCGCAACGAGGGAGCGAACGAAGTGAGCGACCGAGTGAGGAGCGTGGTTCGAGAGAGCGAAGCTCTCTCGTCATCCCGAAAATCTCCGATTTTCGGGCGACAGCGAGCATCAGGCCGCCTCCCGGCTGGGGCTTCGGCGGTGTTCGTCGTCGATCGGTCACTTATATACCGCCCCATCGTACAGCCGAGCGGCTGAGGCTTCGGCAGTGTGAGTCGACGATCCGCGCTCCACTGCTTATAAAGAGACACCGGCACCGCTCGCGACCGTTTATAAACCGTAAAAACCGCGGACCGCGCTCAGCCCTCCAGCTCGAACGCGACCTCGACCTCGGCCTGGTACTCGCGGTCGGCCGCGGACTGGAGCTCTACCCCGAACTCCTCTACCTCCACCCAGTAGACGTTGTCGAGGGTGTCCTCCGCGCGGTCGATGGCGTCGTCGGCCGCGGCGTCGAAGCTCTCCTCGCTCGTCCCGATCAGCGTGATCTTCTTGAAGACCATGTCATGTGTCGGTAGGGAACACGGGGGGATAAAAATACGCGTCGGGGGACGGCGGAGACGGAGGGAGTCGCCGCCCGGCTACGGACTGCCGGGCGCGCCTTCCATCACGGCGAAGTCCTCGCCGTCGCGGTCGATGCCAATCACCGCCCAGTCGTAGGGGGGTTTCGCGGCGACGAGCCGCTCCTGGAGGTCGGCCGCGCGGTCGCGCCACGTGACGAAACACCGGAGTCTCGGCGTGTCGCCGCCGTCTGCGAGATACGGGTCGAGATCGTCGTTGTCCAGACACAGCACCGTCACGAACACGCGCCGCCACTTGCGCTCGGCGACGAACTCTCGTCCGCCGTCGGAGACGGTGTATCCCAGTTCGCGGAAGACGTCTCTGGCCTCGGTCGTCGGGGGGATGCTCGCAGTGGCCATCTACCTCGGAGTTCGTCACCATCCGTGATAAACTTTCTCACGATTACGGGCGCGGAGAATCAGACGGGTCGCCGGGAACAGCCGGGAGAACCGCGGACGCGGCTCGTCGTCGGAGACCGTTCACCGGGCGGGAACCCACACCGCGAGCTCACTCGTGGGCCGCGTCCCACTCGTCCGGCTTCCGGAGGTTGCCGCACTCGGTACACTGGATCCGGCCCATCGTGTCCATCGCGGTGTCGAACGACTCGCAGTTGCCGCAGCGGAACCCCCAGCGGGACTCGCCCGCCTCGTCCGCGAACACGAGGTAGAAGGGGCCGTCCGCGCCGCGCTCGGTGCGCGACCGGTCGGTGTACACCCGCTCGCCGCTCGGCGTCGTCGACGCTTCTAGACTCATGGCTCCCGCTACCCGTCGGAGCGACTTAAGCGGCGGACTCGCACGTCGGTAGAAAACCCGAGCGCTCTTCCGTAGGAGATTGTTGATACTGGCGAGCTGTCGCTGTCGTGTCGAAGA
>NZ_SGXU01000337.1:0-488 GCF_005435015.1 Halorubrum sp. SP9 | reverse complement strand
ACGAATGTTCAACGACGTGAATCGTGAATACGATCGTATTTACGATCCCGTGCTAATGGCAGCGATTCAAGACGCCGAAAGCGACGATCCTGATTGGATCCGCGCTTTCGAGAACTAACCCCGACACACGCTCTTTTTGAGGATCTGCCCGTCACACGGTGGATCCCGACCCGACACACACCTATGAGTACACAAACCGCCGAACACGACGCTGAAACGCTTGAATCCGCCGTGAATACCGTTCGCACGCTACCCTGGTGGAACGGAATGGCAACAGAACCCGTGTCGGTCGAACGCGAGAACTGTTACATTCACGTCGTGCGAAAGTGTGGATCGCTGGATCGCCCCGAGATACTGCTGTTTCGGGTGATCCCGAAAAATGGGATGGATCCCAACTACGGCGCGTTAGCCGAGGAGATCCCCGAAGCCGCGGGGATCTACGGGGATCTGAGAGCCGAGTTTGTCGGTGATACCACAAAGACGTGCGT
>NZ_SGXU01000336.1:0-488 GCF_005435015.1 Halorubrum sp. SP9 | reverse complement strand
GTGTCCGGCCAGTCGAACGCCGCCGCGTCGGTCTCGAACCAGAGCGGTTCGCCGCAGCGACAGCGGGTCGCGTCTCCGAACGGGTACGTCTCCCCGCAGTCGTAACACGTCAGCTGCTCCATACCCCCCTCTCACGGGCGGTGTACAAATGATTGGTTACGGCGGACGGCCGCGGATCTCGGTCGGTGTACTCGCGAATGCGACGATAATCGTGGACCTTCGATATGGGTCCGAGTACACGGGATTGCGCTAATTCCGTGAGAGCGGTTTAGTCGTGGCTTCCGTGTGTCGTGTATCCGAGTCGACTACTTTCGGCCTCGTCATCTAATTTTCTCCCCTGATATTCGTGCCAGTAAGTACATAAGGCAGGTCCGTCTTATCTTCGGTAACCAGCAACCGATCTGAACGGGACCGGAGTCTGGTAGGCGTCGTCGACGGCGCTCACGTCTCCGAATTCTCGTTCGTCGGTGGCCGCTGGGTTCAAACTA
>NZ_SGXU01000335.1:239-489 GCF_005435015.1 Halorubrum sp. SP9 | reverse complement strand
GCCATCCCCGTCGAGGGGAGCTGCCCCGTCTGCGGAGGTGGCCTCGTCGCGGAGTACGCCGAGGAGACCGCGAGCGTCGACTGTACCGCATGCGAGGACTTCCACAACGACTTCGGGTTCCCGCCGGGCAGCCTCGACCAGTTCGAGCCCGAGGAGCTCCCGCTCGCCTTCGACCGGTGGATGTGCCACGTTATCCGCGGCGTCATCGACGGGTTCTGTTACACCTGTGCCGGCCGGATGGACGGCCGGC
>NZ_SGXU01000335.1:0-229 GCF_005435015.1 Halorubrum sp. SP9 | reverse complement strand
TCGACGACGCGGACGAGGGGATAGGCGGATTGCCCGCCCACGCGGAGTTCGAATGCGACCGCTGCGGCAGCACCGCCACCACCTCCGGCGGTGCCCCGATGCTGTACCACCCGGCGGTCGCGGGGTTCCTCTACGACCACGGCTTCGAAAACGGTCGGACGCCGACGTGGGAGCTCGGCGCAGTCGGACTCCCGACCGGGGAACTCCTCTCCGAATCGCCGCCTCGGAT
>NZ_SGXU01000334.1:0-489 GCF_005435015.1 Halorubrum sp. SP9 | reverse complement strand
CGGGCTGTACCCAGAGCTCCGACGGCGGGGACGGCTCGGACGGCGGCGACGAGCTCTCCGGACCGATCAACATCGCCGGTTCGAGCACGGTGTTCCCGCTGATGAGCGCGATCATGGAGGACTTCGCCGAGGAGCACCCCGGCGTCGACCCCGACATCAGTTCGACCGGGTCCGGCGGCGGCTTCTCGAACTTCTTCTGTACGGGCGACACCGACTTCAACAACGCGAGCCGCCCGATCCAGCCGGCGGAGGAGGAGCTGTGCGCGGAGAACGGCGTCGAGTACATCGAACTGATCGCGGCGACCGACGCGCTCACCGTCGTCGTCAACCCCGATGCCGACTGGATCGACTCGCTCACGACCGAGGAGCTCGCGCAGATCTGGAAGTCGGACCCCGCCCAGACGTGGGACGAGGTCCGCGACGAGTTCCCGAACGAGGAAATAAACCGCTTCGGCGCCGCCGACACCTCCGGCACCTACGACTACTTCA
>NZ_SGXU01000333.1:0-491 GCF_005435015.1 Halorubrum sp. SP9 | reverse complement strand
TGTACGAGAGCATACAGTATGATTAGAGACTAAGCACATAAACGTACGTCAGACACATGTCTATGTATGTTGTCCATCTTAGTTTGCTAAGATAGTTATCTAAGTTAGTGATCTAAGATTGAAGTATAAGAAATATTCCTGAGGTGGTTTCACAACACACCGGTCCAAGAGGCTCATCTCACTCTGGCAGTAGATGTCGTCTTCTGCCGCGATATTGAGCACTCTTGAGTGTCACTTCGAGCCTCCCGGTCTAGTCTTAATTGTACATGTGCCTCTCCAGCGTTGCGACAGGATACCACTCCGCCAATAGACGGAGTTGGCCCGCGGCGCGTTGTGACCTACTGAACACTCTGATCTTGCCGGGACACAATTAACACCAATGCCAGAGATGGTGTCTGGTAGTGAGCAACGACGACCATCCAGAGTGGGCGGGGGATCTCGAAACCCTCGACCGCACATGGCGATCAATCATCTCTAGCCCTGCTGAGCCG
>NZ_SGXU01000332.1:0-492 GCF_005435015.1 Halorubrum sp. SP9 | reverse complement strand
GGATAGGGACAAGGCGGAGGAGCTGTTGCAGGGAGACGAAGTCGAGGCGTAAAGGTCGTCAAGCAGCGCTCCGGCGCGTTTGACGACCTCGAGCTAGGCCCGATAGGAGGTGGTGGGTCTCACACCCACAATTTCGCAGGACACGAAGACGTTCCGCCTTCTCGGACCCGACTGATGGGAAGGGTTTGGTCTTCGTCTTCACCGAGGATAGTTTCTCTTAAATATCATATAGATGGAGTGTCAGTATGGATGCGTCGTTGCCTGCCGTGATCGCAGGCACATCATCAACGACGGTACTCACTGTGGCTGGTGCTCTTCTCTTCGGCTTTACGATCTCCTGTGTCGTCCGGGCTCTCGACTAATGAACTACCCCACCCTACTCGCTCACCGCTGACGCGGTTCGCTCTTTGAGGGTGGGGTTTCCTGTTTCCACGACGCGCTTTACAGATACAGGTGTATCCGTAGGGAGCACAGTCTTCACAGGCGTTGATT
>NZ_SGXU01000331.1:0-493 GCF_005435015.1 Halorubrum sp. SP9 | reverse complement strand
CGAGCAGTTCCGAGCGAACAACGCGATTGGTGGATTCGTCAGCCACCGCCTGACGACCCGATTTAGAGAGGAATCACCGGACTTCGTGCTCAACCGACTCGACGATGGGTACCCAGACTTGCTATACGACGGGACTGACCACGAATGGCCAGACGATTACGCCGTCAAAGACTCTGACAACGGTCCGGGCCTGGAAGTCAAAGCCTCGATGGGCAACACGTTCTACGCGCACCACAATGTTGAGGGGTGGCTCCTTGGAATCCACTATCGAATAAACGCACGGAGCGAATCCCCAACGGACGATGCCCCTTCGCCGGACGACATGCCACCAATTGAGATCACACAGGTCCTGTGTGCGAGCATGGATCACGGAGACTGGGAGTACCGTGACGCTGAGGGCTCAAATCGGACAAACACCAGCGAATTGAAGGCGAAGGTCGGGCTCCACGAGATGCGGAAGAACCCGATCATCGAGATGGAGTCTGCCATAACC
>NZ_SGXU01000330.1:0-493 GCF_005435015.1 Halorubrum sp. SP9 | reverse complement strand
GACGCGGCGCGGATAGACGTCCAGTGGACCACACAGGCTGACTACAAGTTCCACTATACGGACACAGAAGCGGTGAATTTTCGATGGGAAAAACATCCACATACAGACGACTATCTCAACGTCACGGGGCTCGAACATTATCATCCGCCGCCAACTGCGAGCTCAAAGCCAGATGAGGTCGAAGAATCCTGTATCAAACATGCTCCCGAAGTATTGGTCACTCGTGCCGTCCTCAAACTCTGGCGGGTCGCCTATCACATGGATTCGTACGACCCGCTCAATACTGGCCGAAATCCCCCGTGAACTGTCTCGGGGCAAGTGGTTCGAGACGCGGAGCGTCTCGTCATCACAGAAAACTTCGTCTTCCGTACGATCCCGCGAGTTCTTGTGGGCTCTCAACGTTACGGTCAATCCCAGAGGGACGACCAAGGAGTGCGCGTCGTGCGGCGTTTCGACGGAGAAGCCGTTGTGGATCCGTGAATACTCCTGTCCC
>NZ_SGXU01000329.1:0-496 GCF_005435015.1 Halorubrum sp. SP9 | reverse complement strand
TCCACCTTTCGCGCCTCAGCGCCACCGACACGCCCGACGACCTGCTGTCCTCCTCGCGGCTTCGACTTCCCGATCGATTTCCGCAGTTGTTTATAGTGTTCGCGGACACGACGGATTTCCTCGCCGTAGAATGTGGTCTTGCGATCGGAGAGGAACGCACAGGTAGCGACCCACCGCGCGCCCATATCGATCGCCAATACATCGTCGTACTCGTCGGCCACGGTCACAGACCGCTTGACGACGAGATGGACGTACCAGTCACCGTCACGGCGCACGAGTTCGCTGTCTCGAATCTCTGCCTCGCGGACGAGTCGTTCGTCCTTGTGTGGAACGTGTGCTGGACACCAGATGGAGTTGCCCCGTCCGCGCTCGGGGTCGTAGACAGGAACCTTCACCCACCACGACGAGAGAACGGTATCCGCGTCGTGGGACACGTCGAATACGTCGTTCCGGAGGACGACGGGTTGTTCCGTGCCTGGGTTCGGGTCTTTCTGCT
>NZ_SGXU01000328.1:0-496 GCF_005435015.1 Halorubrum sp. SP9 | reverse complement strand
GTCGACGTCAATATCAAACCAGTATTCGATATCGCGAGCCGTCTTCTCGGCCACCCGCTCCGCAGTAAACCGTTCAGGGAGATTCGCAACCGATTCCGGGTCAGCATCCGACCGCTTGTAGAACAGTCCGAGCAGTCCGCCGTCGCGCTCGAACCCCGACGTGCTAAGCTTCTGTGAGTCGGTTAGCAGCGTGTTCTCGTGAAACGGGCTGAAGACCTGCTTCGGCATATAGTCCTCTGAATCGCCGTTCGCCCGCCAGTACCGGAGTAGCTTACACTCGACCGGGATCTCACCCGGAAGCACAATATCGCACCTTCCGGATCCGTTGGGATACGGCACCTCCTGTCGCGTGCCCTGGTACGTTTCGCTGTGGCGCTGTAGCTCGTCGACGAGCAGCCCACCTGCCGCGGTTCATCCTCCGAACCGATTCCGTCTCCGTACTGTCCCTTGGTGTTCGCGTCGACGGTCGGGATGACGCTCGCGATGTCGTCTGCTA
>NZ_SGXU01000032.1:0-28331 GCF_005435015.1 Halorubrum sp. SP9 | reverse complement strand
CCTCGCGGGCTGGCTCGCGGCCGCCGAGGGCGGCCGCTCGCAGGCGCGCCACCGCATTGTCATTTATAAGTGATCACCGCCGTCGCTCACGGCCGTTTAAATACAGAGTCGTCAACGCCGATCCGCGATACTTCCTCTCGCTATCGCTCGACGACCGGAAATATCAGTTGTGTCTCCGTTCGATCCGAGGCGCGGAACCCCGCCGAAGCGCTCCTGCCTCAGTCGTCGTCCGCCACCGCGGGCTTCCGGCGGTCGTCGCGGGGGCCGTCGAGGTCGACCTTCGGGAGCATGTCCCGGAGGTAGCGCCCGGTGTGAGACGCCTCCTCGCGGGCGATCTCCTCGGGGGTGCCGCTGGCGACCAGCTCGCCGCCGCCGTCGCCGCCCTCGGGACCGAGGTCGATCACGCGGTCGGCGTTCTTCACGAGGTCGAGTTCGTGCTCGATGACGACCACGGTGTTGCCGGCGTCGACGAGCCGGTGGAGCACGTCGATCAGCTTGCGCTCGTCCTCCTTGTGGAGCCCCGTCGTCGGCTCGTCGAGGAGGTACAGCGTGTCGCCGGTCGCGCGCTTGCCCAGCTCCTCGGCGAGCTTCACGCGCTGGGCCTCGCCGCCCGAGAGGGTCGTCGAGGGCTGGCCCAGCTCCATGTAGCCGAGCCCGACGTCTTTCAGCAGCTTCAGCCGCCGTTCGAGCCCGCGGTGGCTCTCGAAGAACTCGTGGGCCTCCGTGACGCTCATGTCGAGCACGTCGGCGATGGTCTTCCCCTTGTACTCCACGTCGAGCGTCTCGTCGTTGTAACGCGAGCCGCCGCACTCCTCGCAGGGGACGTACACGTCGGAGAGGAAGTTCATCTCGATCTTGACGGTGCCCTGTCCGCCGCACTCCTCGCAGCGCCCGCCCTTCACGTTGAACGAGAAGCGGCCCTTCTCGTAGCCGCGGCGCTTCGAGAGCTTCGTCTCCGCGAACAGCTCGCGGACGTGGTCGAACACGTCGGTGTACGTCGCGGGGTTCGAGCGCGGCGTCCGCCCGATCGGCGACTGGTCGATCAGCCGCACGGTCTCCACCTCGTCGAGCCCCTCGATCGCGTCGTGCTCGCCGGGGTCGACCGAGGTGTTGTCGTTCATCTCGCGGGCGAGTCCCTTGTAGAGGATGTCGTTGACGAGCGTCGACTTCCCGGAGCCGGAGACGCCGGTGACGGTCGTCAGCGTGCCGAGCGGGATCGGCACGTCGAGGTCCTTCAGGTTGTGCTGGCGGGCCCCTCGAACCGTCAGCTCCCCGTCCGGCTCGCGGCGCTCGTCGGGCACCGGAATCTGCTTCCGGCCCGCGAGGTAGTCGGCGGTCACCGACTCGTCGGCCGCGACCACCTCGTCGAAGTCGCCCTGCGCGACCACCTCGCCGCCGCGCTTGCCGGGGCCGGGGCCCATGTCGATGATCTCGTCGGCGCGCCGCATCGTCTCCTCGTCGTGTTCGACGACGATGAGGGTGTTGCCCAGGTCCCGGAGCCCTTCGAGCGTGTCGAGCAGGCGGTCGTTGTCGCGCTGGTGGAGCCCGATGGAGGGCTCGTCGAGGACGTAGAGGACGCCCACCAGCCCGGAGCCGACCTGCGTGGCGAGCCGGATGCGCTGGCTCTCGCCGCCCGACAGCGTCGACGCCTCGCGGTCGAGCGTGAGGTACTCCAAGCCGACCTCCTCCATGAAGCCGAGCCGCGCGCGGATCTCCTTGAGGATCTCCTCGGCGATCGTCGTCTCGCGCTCGTTCAGTTCCGCTTCCATCCCCTCGAAGTGCTCGCGAGCCTCCGCGATCGACAGCTCGTTCACCTCGGTGATGGCGGTGCCCGCGACGAGGACGTGCCGCGACTGCTCCTTCAGGCGCGTCCCCTCGCACTCGGGACACGTCGTCACGGCCATGTACTCCTCGATGTGGTCGCGGGCGCGCTCGGAGTCGGTCTCCACGTGGCGGCGCTCTAAGTTGGGGATGACCCCCTCGAACCGCTCCGTCTTCTCGCGGGTGCCGTTCTTCGTGGTCCACTCGAAGTGGACGACGTCGTCGGTGCCGTAGAGGAACTGCCGCCGGATCGACTCGTCGAGCTCCTCGAACGGCGCGTCGAGGTCGACGCCGAAGTGCTCCGCGACGTTGTCGAGCTGGCGCGAGTAGTAGGTGCGGTCGTAGCTCCACGGCTCGAACACGTGCTTGAGGGGTTTCGAGGGGTCCTCGACCACGAGCTCCTCGTCGACCTCCTTCGTCGAGCCGATTCCCTCGCACTCGGGACAGGCGCCGTACGGGCTGTTGAAGGAGAACGAGCGCGTCTCGATCGCGGAGAACTGGACGTCGGAGTTGGGGTTGCCGAGCTCCTCGGAGAACTCCACGACGAGCCGGTCGTCGCCGTCGGCGTCGGCCGCGAGCGACCCCGTCGAGCGCGCGTTCGACGCGAACGGCACGTCCTCCGGCGGGTCGGGGACGATCAGCTTGAGGGCGCCGTCGGCCTCCTCGAGGGCGGTCTCGACGGAGTCGGTGATCCGCGAGCGCGCGTCCGGGGCGACCCGCACGCGGTCGACGATCACGTCGATCGTGTGGTCGTAGTTCTCGTCCAGGTCCGGGTCGTCCAAGGTCAGGTCGACCGGTTCGCCGTCGACCTCGACGCGGCTGTACCCCTCGCTCACGAGCTCCTCGAAGAGGTCCTCGAACGCGCCCTTCTGGTCGCGGACGACCGGCGCGGCGACCTTCGCGCGGGTGCCCTCGTGGAGCTCGAGGATCTGGTTCACCATGTCCTGGGCGGACTGCTCGCCCACCTCCTCGCCGGTGACGGGGTCGTACTGGGTGCCGATCCGGGCGTACAAAAGGCGGAGGTAGTCGTGGAGCTCGGTGACGGTCCCCACCGTCGACCGGGGGTTGTTCGCGGCGTTCTTCTGGTCGATCGAGATCGCGGGCGAGAGCCCCTCGACGGACTCCACCTGCGGCTTGTCCATCTGTCCGAGGAAGTTGCGGGCGTACGCGGACAGCGACTCGATGTAGCGGCGCTGCCCCTCGGCGTAGACGGTGTCGAACGCGAGCGACGACTTCCCCGACCCCGAGAGCCCGGTGACGACGGTGAACTCCTCCCGCGGAATCCGGACGTCGAGGTCCTTGAGGTTGTGTTCCTCGGCGCCGCGGACCTCGATGTACTCCTTGCTCATTTCACTCCTCCGTTGCGGGCGCGCGCGGGAATACCCGTCGGTCTCGGGGGTGACATTCGGGAAACCGCGCTGTTGCCGCGGAGCGGGAACCGCGCGCCGGACGGCTCAGCGCCCGACGAACTCCGCGGGCGGCGAGAGGTCGCGCCGGCCCCCGAATGTGACGAGGAAGAGGACGCCGACGCCGACGCCGTACGCGGTCATCAGCGGGACCGTCGCGAGGAGCATCGTGATCACGTCGGCGGGGGTGAACACGGCCGCGACGAGCATGATCCCGATCGTCACCTCGCGCCAGCGCTCCCGGAACACGCGGTACGGGACGCCGGCGTTGTTCAACAGGACCATCGCGATCGGGACGTCCGCGAGGAAGCCGATCCCGATCGTCGTGTAGATGACGAGCCAGAGGAAGTCGCTCACCCGATAGGTGATGATCATGTCCGCGAGGCGCGCGTCGGTGACGAGCCACCCGATGAGCCCCGGCGCGATGTACGCGTAGCCGAGCGCGAAGCCGCCGATCATGCCGGCGCCGAGCGCGCCCGCCCACAGGTACACCTGGTAGATCCGCCCGGCGACGAAGCCGCGCTCGCGGAGCGCGGGCCACGCGTAGTAGAGGACCACGGGGAACGCCGCGAGGATCCCGAGCATCACCGAGAACTTCACCATGAAGATCAGCGCCTCGACCGGGTGGAGCGTGATGATGTTGATCCCGCCCTCTATCTCCGCCGGCACGCGCCGTTCGAGGTCGCCGCGAACCGTTCCGAGTCCGCCGAGGTACAGCCACGTGAACGCGGCCGCCATCACGACCCCGAAGACGGCGACGATCCGGAACGACCGCGTGCGCAGCGAGTCGAAGATGAACTTGAGGTCCTTGTAGTAGCCGCCGATGTCGTCTTCGGCCGCCTCCTCGTTACCGTCCGTGAGCTCCGCGAGGAACGTCGAACTCGCGCGCGAGGTCCGGTTCTGGACGGTGCCGACCAGCCCGTCCTCGCCGGCGTCGCCCGCCCCGCCCGCGCTCGCGGCGGAGTCGTCCGCGTCGCCCTCCGCCCCGTCCCCGTCGCCGCCCTCGTTCACCTCGTCGAAGCGGTCGAGGATCGCCTGCGCCTTCTCCGCGTCGTCGTCGTCTATCGCGGCCTGCGCGAGCGCGAGCGACTCCTCCTCGTCCATCTCCGCGAACGCGTCCGCGGGGGCCGCCCGCACGCCCGCGGCGTCGAGTTCGCTCACGTCGACGGCTGTCGGGTCGCCGTACCGGTGACCCGCGCTCGCGGTGTCGAGGTCGGTGTACACCGCCCACAGCGTCGCGACGGCGGTGAACGCGAGCGCCCACGCGACGACGTAGATCCCCAGCGTCGTCGCGGGGTCGAGGCCGAACCCCTCGCCCGGCGCGAGGAACCGCCGGTCGCTCCCAGCGAGCCGCAGGAGGTCGTTGAGCGCGGTTCGGCCGCCGTACTCGTAGAATCCGTACACGAGCGCGCCGCCGAGGACCGTCGCGCCGACGACGACGTTCCAGTGGTTCCGGACGGCCCCGAGCACGTCGATCCGGTCGGCGCTCCGGTTGGCCGTGACGACGAGCTTCGCGAGGTAGAGGCTGAAGCCGTACAGCGCGACCAGCGGGAACGCCCACAGCAGCTGGGTGAACGGGTCCGGCGGAGAGAAGACGGCGCCGAACACGAAGATGAGGACGACCGCGTGGCGCCACTTGTCACGGAACGTCTCGTACGGGACGATCTCGGCGTACGAGAGGCCGGTGATCACCATCGGCATCTGCCCGGCGAGCCCGAAGGAAAGCGAGAGGAACACGATGAACTCCGTCCACATCACGATCCCGTAGGTGGGCTGGATGTCGGCCTCCAGGCCGAACTCCGCGAGGAAGCCGAACATCAGCGGGAAGAAGGCCAACACGCCGTAGGCGACCCCGGCGGAGAAGAGGCCGGCGGCGAGCAGCCCGAGCAGCGCGAGCTTCCACCGAGCGATCGGGGATCGCGGCCACATACCGCGACGCCGCAGCTCGTCGCGAGTGACGTAGATCAGCGGCGGAATCGCGGCGACCGCACCCACGATCAGTCCGATCTTCGCCTGGAGGAGGATCACCTCGAACGGCGTCGTCGCGATGATGTCCGCCTCCGCGGCGACCGCCGCGCTCATGCTCGATTCGGTGACTTCCCGGAGCCGGTCCCAGATGTACACGCGGAGCGCCCAGAACGTCGCGAGGAAACCGATCAGGAAGACGACGAACACCTTCTGGAGATCCTTCTGGATCGATCGAAGGAACGCCTTCGCCGTCTCGCGGCCCTCCGCGATCGACTGCTGGGTGTCCTCGTCGAGGGCGCTCGCCATACGGAGGGCGAAGGCCGTCGCCGTTATCAACCTTTTCGACCGCGGACGACTCCGCCGTCGACGCGCTCGGACGGTCGGGGAGGGGGCCGATCGACCCCGCGCGGCGCCGCTATCCGAAAAGGTTGATAACCGCCCGGTCGCGTAGGGAAACTGAATGGACGACTCGGACCGGTCGCGCGACGACGACTCGGCCGCCGCTGACGGGTCGACCGACGAGGCCGAACCCGAAAGCGACGGCGCCGTCGACGAGGGGTCCGAGGCCGACGAATCCGCCGACTCGGAGGCGTCCGAGGCGGTCGAGTCCGAGGTGACCGCCGAGGTCGAACCCGAGGTGGGGTCGGCCGGAAGCGACGCGGACGGGCCCGGCGACGAGCGGCCGGACGCGCTCTCGGGCCCGGACGAGGTGGTCGAGGCCGAGGACGCCGGTCGGTCGGACGCCCTCGACGACGGGAGCGAACGCAACGAGGAGTCTCCCGACGGCGCCGCGACGGAAGGCGACTCCGTGACGGCGGACGACGGCGCGACCGCGGATACCGAGGCCGCCGGCGACGGCGGCACTCCGGCCACGACCCCGGACGCCGCGACCGCCGACGCCCCGACGGCGGTCGACGACGATCCGTTCGAGGGTATCGAGGGGCCGGAGACGGACGAGGAGATGCCGCTGGCGGCCCACATCGAGGAGATGATGCGCCGGCTCGCGGTCGTCTTCCTCATCGGCGGCCTGGCCACGCTCGTCGTCATCACCGAGTCGACGGAGCTCATCAACTACTTCTGGAGCTACCACATCCCGGCGCCGATGGAGAACCGTCCGCGGCTGTACGGCCCGCTCGAACTCCCGCTCACCCAACTGAAGGTGGCCGGACTCGCTGGCGTCGTGGTGGGGCTCCCGGCGTTCGTCTACCAGACGTACCGGTTCATGCGACCGGGGCTCTACGAGACGGAGCGGCGCTACTACCTCGCGGCGGTCCCGACCAGCCTGATCCTCGGCGGGGTCGGGATCGCGTTCGCGCACTTCCTCGTGTTGCCCGCGATCTTCTCGTATTTCACCACCTACACCTCCGACGCGGCGACGATCGCCTTCGGCCTCGCGGAGACGTTCAACCTGATCGTCATCATGCTCGCGTTCATGGCGATCGTCTTCCAGATCCCGCTGTTCATCATGCTCGCGATCATGATGAACCTCGTCACGCGGCAGTGGCTGGAGGCGAAACGGCTGATCTTCTGGGGGACGTTCCTCGGGATCGCCTTCCTGTTCAGTCCCGACCCGACCGGGATGGCGCCGATCATCGTGACGCTGACGATGATCGCGCTCTTCGAGGGAACGCTCGCGATACTGCGCTGGACCGGGAACTAGACCCGGTCCCCGTCGGTCGTTTGTAACTAGTCACCCGCGAATCTCCGACGATCTCCGCCAACGCCCCAGCCGCTCGCTCATAAACCGCTAACAACAGATCGACGGTGATCGCCCCCAAAGCCCCAGCCGTGAGGCGCTACGCGCCACGGGCAACCGGCGGCGGAGCCGCCGGTGACTGCCCCTTTGCGTCCCGCCCCGCACCGCTCAGCACCGCAGCCTCACGCCTCCCCAGCCTCGTCGCTGGCACCCTCCGCTTCGCTCCGGGAGCCAGCGACTCCCTCGCGCGGTGCGGTTCGCGCCGCGGTGCGGCGCTCACCGGCACGCGCCACCACTTCGGCGGTTTATAAGGGAGTGTGGCAAGTGATACTCCTCACGAACAGCACACACGTATTTATATTCAAACGGCAAGTCCCACCGATATGGTCCTCGGCCTGTTCCTTCCGGCGGCAATCTCGTTCGTGTTCGCCGCGGTCGCGGCGTACGTGGGTGCCCTCCGCGCGCTGGAGGTCTACTTCGACCCGAACCAGGACAGCGTTTTCCTCATGGACGACCGCGACCCGCCGCGGCGCCCGTGACGCCGCGGTAGCCGTGGCCGAGATTCGTCCGGCCGCGGTCTTCTAGAACCGACCCGATCGGACCGCGTACGCCACCAGTAGGCCGGCCAACGCGAGGATCGGGAGGGCCGCGCGCCCCACGTCGAACCGGTACCCGAGGTTCCAGACGAGCACCGTCGCCTGGACCCAGGCGAACGTGACGCCGAGGAAGAGCACGGAGAGGGTCGTCCCGCCCGGCGTGCTGGTGGCCGAATCCGGTGCGATCCGGACGAAGGCGACGCTCGCGGCGCCGAACGCGAACAGTCCAACCGTCGCCAGCGGCTTCGCCACGACCGTGTCCGGCGTCTCGCCGTTCCAGTGAATCGCCATCTCCGCCGGCAGCGACCCCCAGAGCAGGGCCGCCGCGACGAGCGGGAGGGCCATCGTTCCCACTGCGACTGCGTCTATCGACCGCGTGGAGAGCACGTTCATCGGTTCGCGGTCCGAGGGTTCGCTTCCCGACCAATTAAATCGTAGGTCCCTTGCGGTGTGTCACGCCCCGCCGAGCAGTTCGACGAGGAGCGCGTTCTGCGCGTGCATCCGGTTCTCCGCCTGGTCCCAGACGAGGGCGCGGTCGGATTCGAGCACGTCGTCCGTGATCTCCTCGCCGCGGTGCGCGGGCAGGCAGTGCATCACCTCGGCGTCGGTGCCGGCGAGCAGCTCCTGATTCACCTGGAACCCGTCGAAGGCGGCGAGTTTCTCCTCGCGCTGGTCCTCCTGCCCCATCGAGATCCATACGTCGGTGTAGACGACGTCGGCGCCGTCGACCACCGCTTCGGGGTCGGTCGTCGGCGCCACGTCCAGCCCGAACTCGGCGGCGCGGTCGAAGACGGCGGGGTTCATCCCGTAGTCGGCGGGCGTGGCCACCTCGACGTCGATCCCGGCCATCGCGGCGCCGACGACGAACGACTGGCCGACGTTGTTGCCGTCGCCCACCCACGCCACCGTCGCGTCCTCCCCGACCGTCTCGCGGATCGTGAGCAGGTCGGCGAGCGTCTGACAGGGATGCGCCTCGTCGGTGAGCCCGTTGATAACGGGGCAGTCGGCGTACTCGGCGAGGACCTCGACGTCCGCGTGGTCGAACAGCCGGGCCATCACGCCGTCCACGTACCGGCCGAGGACGCGCGCCGTGTCGCGCAGCGGCTCGCCGTGACCCAGCTGGATGTCGTCGGGCCCGAGGAACATCGCGTGGCCGCCCAGCCGCGTCATCCCCGTCTCGAAGGAGACGCGGGTGCGCGTCGAGGGCTTCTCGAAGATCATCCCGAGCGTCGCGTCCGCCAGTCGGGGGTCCGTCTCGCCCGCCTTCATCGCGGCGGCGCGGTCGAGCAGGGCGTCTAGTTCGGCTGGCGTCACGTCGTCGATGTCGAGGAAGTCGTCGGTGGCGAGTGGCATCGTGTGTAGTGTGAGTGTGTGTCGTGGCGTCGTTCGAAAACGAGCGTTGACGAGGGGTGACGAGGCGCGTTAGGGTCGCTCGCGGCAGACGTCGGTCAGCACGCGCACGGCGCGGTCGAGGTCCGGCAGCGGCAGCCGCTCGTCGGGCGCGTGGTCGAGATCGGAGTTTCCGGGGCCGTAGGTGACCATCGGGCAGTCCCACGCGGCCGCGAAGAGGTTCATGTCGCTCGTGCCGGTCTTCCGGAGCAGGCGCACGTCGCCGCCGGCGGACCGGATCGCGACGCGGAACGCCCGCGCGAGGTCGGTCCGCGGGCTCTCCATCACCGGCGGCATCGGCTCGCCCCACTGGACCGAGCCGGTCGACAGCTCCGCCTCCGCCAGCTCGTGGACCTCGTCGACCGGGCGCGACGGCGGGATCCGGAGCTGGACGTCCATCGTCGCCTCCACGGCGAGGCCGTCGTCGCTCAGCCCGCCGTCGACCGAGATGGGCTTCGTCGTCACCTGGTCGAAGACGGCGGTCTCCGGGTCCTCCGGCGTGAACGCCGCCTCGACGCCGTGCCACCAGTCGATCGCGTGCTGGATCGCGTTCGGCTCCGGCCGCGAGGAGTGGCCCGACTCGCTGGTGTTGACGTAGGTCCCCTCCAGCAGGCCGCGGTAGCCGAGGGTGATCCCCCGCCAGCCCGACGGCTCGCCGTTGATAACGGTCTCGGGCGCGTCGCGGTCGTCGATGAGGGCGCGCGCGCCGCCGGAGTCGACCTCCTCGCGGACGACGCCGGCGAACGAGACGCCCGTCTTCACCGCCGCGACCGCCATCGCGACCAGCGGGCCCGTCGCGTCGACCGCCCCGCGACCCCACAGCACCGGGTCGCCGGGCTCGCCGACGCGGACGTCCGAGGGATCGGGCAGTTCGCCCTCGGGCGGCGCCGGCCGCACCTCGACGGGGATATCGCCGGGAACGGTGTCGACGTGGGAGGTGAGGAGGACGGCGTCGTCCGCCGGCGCGCGGACGTTCCCGACCGCGTCGATCCACGCCTCGCGGCCGTTGGCCTCGAAGAAGTCGACGAGCCGCTCCGCGGCCCGCTCCTCCTCGCCGGACGGCGAGGGGATCGAGACCATGTCGTACAGCAGCTTTCGGGCCGGCGTGTCGCAGGCCGCGGGGTAGCCGCCGCCGGCGACGACGTCGGTGGCGTCGCCGGACGAGGACCCTTCGTCCCCGGCGAGGTCCCGCTCCTGTCCGGTCGCCATCACCCGATCACCTCCGCGATCGCGTCCACGACGGCGTCGGCGTGCTCCCGCTCGATCGTCAGGGGGGGAAGCAGCCGCAGCACGGTTCGGCCCGCCGGCAGCGCGAGGATCCGGTGATCGATGGCGAGGTCGCGAAGCAGACGGTTCGAGCCGCGGCGGACCTCGACGCCGATCATTAGGCCGTCGCCGCGCACGTCGCGCACGTCGTCGCCGAGGCGGTCGCGGAGTTCGCCGCGGAGGTACTCCCCCATCTCCTCGGCGTGCGCGGGCAGGCCCTCGCGCTCGATCACGTCGAGGGTGGCGCCCGCGGCCGCCGAGACGACCGGCCCGCCGGAGAACGTCGAGCCGTGGTCGCCGGCGTCCGCGGCGATCCAGTCGCGGCACAGCGTCGCGCCGATCGGGAGCCCGCTGCCGAGCCCCTTCGCGGTCGTGAGGACGTCCGGGACCACGTCGTGCTTCTCCGCCGCCCACATCGACCCGGTGCGACCGAGCCCGGTCTGGATCTCGTCGAGGATCATCGCCGCGCCCGACGTGGCGGTCGCGACCCGGACGGCCCGGAGGTACTCGGTCGAGGCGGGGTTGATCCCGCCCTCGCCCTGGAGCGGCTCCAGGATGACCGCGGCGGTCTCCTCGTCGACGGCCTCGCGCATCGCCGCCGCGTCGCCGTACTCGACGAACTCGACGCCGCCCGCCAGCGGCCCGAACCCCTCCTTGTACTTCTCCTTCCACGTCGTCGCGAGCGTCCCCATCGTCCGGCCGTGGAACCCCTGCGTGGTCGCGACGATCTTCTCGCGGCCCGTCGCGTGGCGGGCGAACTTCAGCGCGGCCTCGTTCGCCTCGGTGCCGGAGTTGCAGAGCCAGACGTTGTCGACGTCGACGGGCGCGACCTCGGCCAGCCGCTCGTACAGCGCCGTCCGCGCCGCGTGCGGGTACGACGCCTGGACGTACACCAGCTCCTCCAGCTGGCTCGTCGCGGCGTCGACGACCTCGGGGTGACAGTGACCGACCGGCGTACAGGCGTAGCTGGCGCCGAAATCGAGGTACTCGGTGCCTTTCGTGTCGGTCACGTGGACCCCGTCGCCCGAGGCGATCTCGATCGGCTTCTCCGAGAAGACGAAGCCGCTCACGCGGTCTCACCTCCGTCGGTCTCGACGGCGTCGCCGTCGTCGGCCTCCTCGGCCTCGCCGCCGTCTGCGCCCTCCCCGAGCGCGGACCGCTCGACCGTCGTCCCCTCGCCGCCGAGCGCGGCGACGACCGGGTCACGGACGTTGGCGTCCGCGATCACGACGCGGCCGGCGCCGCCTTCGAGCGCCTCCTTGGCGGCCATCACCTTCTTGCCCATGAACCCCTCGGCGGCGTCCTCGACGGCCGCCAGCTCGTCGGGCGTCGCGGCCGCGTCGATGCGCGTCTCGGGGTCGTCCGGGTCGGCGTACACGCCCGACACGTCGGTCAGGAGGACGAGGTCGGCGCCGAGCGCGCCCGCTATCGCGGCCGCGGCGCGGTCGGCGTCCGCGTTGACGGGGGTGACCTCGCCGTCGCCCTCGTCGCCGGCCATCGGCGGCGAGACGACGGGGGTGTAACCGTCGTCGAGGAGGCCGGTCAGGAGGTCGGCGTTCACCGACTCGATCCTGCCGGAGTGGTCCCCGCGCCGGATCTTCCGCTTCCCGTCCTCGACGACGCGGACCGCCGACTTGCGCGGGCCCGCGAGGAGCCCGCCGTCGACGCCCGAGAGACCGACCGCGTCGACCCCGGCCGAGCGGAACTCCGCCGTCAGCTCCGTGTTGAGCTTGCCCGCCATCGCCATCGCGAACGCCTCCATCGTCTCCGCGTCGGTGAAGCGGCCGGTGACGCCGGAGGCTGACTCGACGTACTCGGGCTCGATGCCGAGCCGTTCGAGCGTCTCGTCGACGACCGTCGAGCCGCCGTGGACGACGACGACGGAGCGGCCGTTGGCGGCGAGGTGGGCGACGTCGCCGACCGCGCCGGCCGGGTCGACCGCCCTCGCGCCGCCGACCTTGACGACGACGGGCGGCTCGGTCGTCGATTCGGAATCGCTCCCCGTCATGGCGATCCCACCGGGTGGAGCCCGTCGAACTCGAGGCCGGCGGTCTCGGGCAGCCCGAGCGCGACGTTCGCCGCGTGGACCGCCTGCCCGGCGGAGCCTTTGGTCATGTTGTCGATGGCGGAGAACACGACGACCCGGCGGTTGCCGGGGTCGAGCTCGAAGCCGACCTCGCCGTGGTTCGTCCCGGCGACCGACTTCGGCTCGGGGTAGCGGTAGACGCCGCCCCCGCCCGAGACGATCCGCACGAACGGCTCGTCGGCGTAGGCGTCGCGGTACGCGCCCCACAGGTCCCCCTTCGAGACCGGCTCGTCGGGGAAGACGTGGCAGGTCGCGCTCGCGCCGCGGACCATGTCGACCGCGTGGACCGTGAAGGAGACGGAGAGCCCGAGGTACGCCTCGATCTCCGCCTCGTGGCGGTGGCCGGTGGGCGCGTACGGGCGCACGACGCCCGAGCGCTCCGGGTGCGAGGAGGCCGCGCCGCCGCCGGCGCCCCCCTCCGAGGATCCCACCTTCACGTCGACGACGACCTCGCCGGTCTCGGGACCGAGCGCGCCCGCGTCCACGAGCGGCTTGAGGCCGAGGATCGTCGCGGTCGCGTTGCAGCCGCCGCCGGCGATCAGGTCGGCGCCGGGGAGGTTCTCGCGGTTCAGCTCCGGGAGCGCGTACTCGGCGCGTTCGAGGTACTCCGGCGACTCGTGGCCGTCGTACCACTCGTCGTAGGCGTCGGCCTCGGGGAGCCGGAAGTCCGCCGAGAGGTCGACGACGGTGTCCGCGGCCTCGAAGAACTCGTCGATCCGCTCCATCGAGACGCCGTGCGGCGTCGCCGCGAACAGCACGTCGACCGACGCCAGGTCGTCGGGGTCGGAGAAGCGCAGGTCGAGCCCGCGCAGGTTCGGGTGCGAGCGCCCGACGGTCATGTTGTCGGCCGACCGCGAGGTGGCCTGAACGACCTCGAAGCTCGGGTGGCCGGCGAGGATCCGCAGCAGTTCGCCGCCGGTGAAGCCGGTGCCGCCGACGACGCTCGCGGTGTAGGTGTCGGCGGTCGCGTCGCTCGACTCGGCGTCGGCGGTCACGCGTCCACCCCCGCGACCGCGCCGTCGGCCAGCTCGGCCGCCTTCGCCTCCAGCCAGTCGACGACCCGCGCGGGGACGTCGACGTCGGTGGCCGAATCGAGCGCCTTGAACTCGACGGTGTGGTTCACCTCGTGGACGGTGTAGTCGTCCGCGGTGCCCTCGGCGGGGTCGTCGTCCGGGTCGACGCCGGTCTCGGCGCCGTCGCCGTCCGGGTCGACTCCCACCTCCATCAGGTCGACGCCGAGCATGCCGCCGCCGACCGCGTCGGAGGCGCGCTCGACCAGCTCGGTCGCGCGCTCGTCGAGGTCGAACGACTTCGTCTCGCCGCCCTTCGCGGCGTTCGTGAGCCAGTGGTCCGACGAGCGCGTCATCGCCGCGACGGGCTCGCCGTCGACCGCCAGGACGCGGATGTCGCGGCCGGGCTTGTCGACGAACTCCTGGACGTAGAACACCTTGTGTTCGTAGTGGCCGAGCGTCTCCTTGTGCTCTACAATCGCCTCGGCGGCGTTGCGCGAGTCGATCTTCGCCATCAGCCGCCCCCACGAGCCGGTGACCGGCTTGAGGACGCACGGGTAGCCGAACGACTCGATCGCCTCCAGGGCGGCCTCCTTCGTGAACGCGACCTCCGTCGCCGGCGTCGGCACGTCGGCCTCCGCGAGCGCGAGCGAGTTCTTCGCCTTGTCGGCGCAGACGTCGCCCGTCTCGGGTGAGTTCACCACGGGAACGCCGTAGCTGTCGAGGAACCGGGTCGCGTACAGCGACCGGCTCGTCGACAGGCAGCGGTCGACGACCAGATCGAGGTCGTCGACGGCGGCGGTCGTCGACTCCAGTCCGAACCGCTCCTTCCGGACGTCGATCTTCTCGACCTCGTGGCCGCGGTCGCGGAGCTCGTTGAGCAGGAGCTTCTCGTCCTTCCGGATCCGGGAGTAGAGGATCCCTACGCGCACGTCGACTCCCCTCCGTTCGCGTCGGCGCTCACGCGCATGTCGACCACTCGCGTGTCGCGGCCGTGGCGGTCGTCGCCATTACTCGCCCCAGTCCTCCTCGAGCTCCGGCGCCTCCTCCAAGACGACCGGGTCGAGCGAGATGACCTCCAGCTCGGTCCCGGTGACCGGACTGTCGATGATCTCGCCGACCTCGACGTCGGCCGGGATCTCGATCTCCTCGCCCGTGATCGGGTCCTCCGCGGTCAGCGTGTCGGTGTCGCTCGTCATCGTGCCAGCAACTCGACCGTGAACGAGCATAAAGGCTTCGAACTTATTGGAAATTTTACATAAAGCGGATCGGCCGCTAACGGAAGAGAATAGGCGAAATCGAGCCGTTTCGAGATCGGATATCAGATCCCGGTAGTAATTGTGTCCCCCTTACGGGGACGGTCGTCGGCGTCGGTCGGGGCAACGCCAATCGGGCCGGAGTCGGTCCGCCCGGCGTCGACCGAGCGGACGACCGCCGCGCGGTCGCGGCTCAGACATAGCGATCGACCTCCGCCTCCAGCGTCTCGCTCGCGGCGGCGAGCGCGTCGCGCTCGGCCGCCAGCGCGTCCTCGTCCGTCTCGATCCCGGCCTCGGCGGCGGCGAGCGCGTCGGCGACCGCCTCGGGAGCCGGTCCCCCGGCGGAGTCGCGGCTCGCGACGCTGGCTGCCGGGTCGAGCGCCGACTCCACGTCCTCGCGGCTCACGTACGCGGAGAGGGGCTCACCCGTGACCTTTCGAGCGGCCTCGTCAACTTTTGCGGCCGCCGCGTCCGGTGAATCGCCGTCCTCGACCGCCTCCGCGGCCGCCGCGACGATCTCGTGGGCCGTCCGGAACGGCAATCCGCCCATCGCGAGCAGGTCCGCGACGCCCGTGGCCGTGGAGAACCCCTCGCCCGCGGCGGCCGTGAGCGCGGCCTCGTCCCAGTCGGCGGTCGCGACCGCGCCCGCGGCGACCTCGGTCGCCTCGCGTACGTCGCCGGCGACCTCGAAGACGCTCGCGTGAGCGCGCTGGAGGTCGCGGTTGTAGGCGCGCGGGAGCCCCTTTAGCAGGCTCAGCGTGCCGGTCGCCTCGCCGATCGCGTCGCCCGCGACGCCGCGAGTCAGCTCCAGCGTGTCGGGGTTCTTCTTCTGGGGCATGATCGAGGAGGTCGACGAGTACGCGTCGGAGAGCTCGACGAGCCCCCCCTTCGAGAATATGATCAGGTCCTCCGCGAGCCCCGACAGCGTCGTCGCGAGCGTCGCGAGCGCGCCCGCCGACTCCGCGAGGAAGTCGCGCGCGGCGGCGGCGTCCATCGAGTTGCGGACCGTCCCGTCGAACCCGAGCAGCTCGGCGGTGCGGTCGCGGTCGACGTCGAACGGCGTCCCCGCGAACGCGGCCGCGCCGAGCGGCGACCGGTTCACCCGGTCGTACGCGTCGAGCAGGCGCTCCGCGTCGCGCGCGAGCCCGCCCTCGTACGACAGCAGGTAGTGCGCGACCGTCGTCGGCTGGGCCGGCTGGAGGTGGGTGTACCCCGGCATCACCGTCTCCGCGTGCTCGCCCGCGACATCGACGAGCGCCTCGCGGGCGGTGAGGGTCGCCTCGACCGCCGCCAGCAGGTCCTCGCGCAGGCGGTAGCGGATACACGTCGCCACCTCGTCGTTGCGCGAGCGGGCGGTGTGCATCCGGCCGCCGTCGGGGCCGATCCGGTCGATGACGGCGGTCTCGATCGCCTCGTGGACGTCCTCGCCGTCCGGAAGCGCCCCGTGGCCGGCGGCCTCGATGTCGTCGAGCGCGCCGAGGATCTCGCCAGCGACCGCCTCGTCGACGATCCCCTGCTCCGCGAGCATCACGACGTGTGCGCGGTCGACCGCGAGGTCGGCCTCGAAGATGGCCGCGTCGGCCGCGAGGCTCGACAGGAACTCGCGGGCGGGGCCGCCGCTGAAGCGGTCGCGGCGGACGGCGGTGTCGCCTCCCGCGGCTCCGCCGCTTCCGTCGCTGGCCTCGTCGGCGTCGTCCGCCGCCGCGTCGGGGTCGTCGTCCGTCATCTATTCGCTCTTATCGTCGACTCCGCTTCCGTCCGTCGCGAGTTCCGGCTTCGAGACGCTCGCCTTCACGTCGTTGGCGAGGCGCTCCTGGAGCCCGTGGTACTTCGCGACCCCCGTCGCGTCGGACTGGGCGATGCCCGCGACGTCCTCGGTGTTGAACGAGGCCATCTCCTCGGAGTAGACGGCGTACTCGGAGTCGCGCGCGACGACGCGGCAGTCGCCGCCAGACACCTTCACCGTCGCCGTGCCGGTCACCACGTCCTGCGTCTCGTCGACGAAGGCGTTCAGGGCGTCGACGACGGGCGCGAACACGAGCCCCTCGTACGCCTTCTCGGACCACTCCTGCTCGATCCCCTGCTTGAACGAGCGCTCGTTCTTGGTGAGGACGAGGTCCTCGAGCGCCTGGTGCGCGGTCAGCAGGACGGTCGCGGCCGGATGTTCGTAGTTCTCGCGCACCTTCAGCCCGAGCATGCGGTCCTCCATCACGTCGGTGCGGCCGACGCCGTAGCCGCCCGCGTACTCGTTGAGGTGCTGGATCAGCGGGACCGGGTCCATCGCCTCGCCGTCGACGGCGACCGGGACGCCCGCCTCGAACGTCACCTCGATGGTGGTCTCGCCCTCGGGCTCGGCGGTCCACTCGTAGATGTCCGCCGGCGGCTCGTAGTCGGGATCCTCCAGCTTTCCGCCCTCGACCGCGCGCGACCAGATGTTCTCGTCGATGGACCAGACGCCGCCGTCGCCGGCCTCGACGGCCAGGTCCTTCTCGGCGGCGTAGTCGATCTCCCACTCGCGGGTGAGGCCGAGCTCGCGCACGGGGGCGATCACTTCGAGGTCGGAGCCGCGCCAGACGGCCTCGAACCGGAGCTGGTCGTTCCCCTTGCCCGTACAGCCGTGAGCGATGGCGTCACAGCCCTGCTCCTCGGCGACGCCCAGAATGGCCTCTGCGATGACCGGGCGCGCGAGGGCGGTGCCGAGCGGGTAGCCCTGATAGCTGGCGTTGGCCTTCACGGCGTCGAAACAGAGGTCAGCGAACTCCGCCTTCGCGTCGACGACGTGGATGTCGAGCCCCAGCGCCTCCGCGGTCTCCTCGGCCTCGTCGAACTCCTCGGTGGGCTGGCCGACGTCGACGTTGACGCCGATGACCTCGTCGTAGCCGTACTCCTCTTTCAGCAGCGGTACGCAGACCGTGGTGTCGAGTCCACCGCTGAACGCGAGTGCAACGCTCGTCATTACCAGAGTACACCCGGTCTACACTCTTAAATTCAGCGGTTTAAATTTTGTAAGAAAGTAACAGAGCGGTCGCTCGCGGAACGCGGAGTCGAGACTCTTCGGAACGGAACGGCGCGAACGCGACGAGAGGTGAAAGTTATCGGCCCGAGGGGCCTCGTCGTCGCGCCGCGCCGGAAGCCGGTCGCGGCGGTCGGACGTCTCGTCGCGGTCGCAGGGCTCGTCGACCTCGGAAGAGGGCGGCGTCGAGACGAGCCGCTGCGGTCATCGCGTGTACGTACCGATCTCCGATATAAAACTGTTCCGCACTGCCCGGCGCGCGCAACACTTGCCGAGCCGCCCCGGGACGCCGGTCGCCGGGCTTACGGAGAATCGAGGAGAAAGCCTCGGGCTTCAGCGCGGGGAGGACGTCAAAGCGCTTCCCGGTACGCCTCTAAGGTCCGCTCGACGTCCGCCTCCGTGTGCGCGTAGGAGGTGAACTGGCACTCGAACTGGTTCGCGGTGAGGAACACGCCGCGGTCTTTCATCTCCTGCCAGAACACGCGCTCCCAGCGGTCGGTCGCGGCCGCGGCGACGTCGGCGCCCGTCTTCGGACACGCGTCGTACCGGGCGCAGTCGGGGTCCTGCCGACAGCCGCCCGGACAGCAGGCGTCGACGTCGTCGGGCGCCTCGCGGGTGAATATCGTCTTGAACATCGAGTCGGTGCCGACGACGGTGTACTCCGGCGCGCGCTCGGCGCAGATCTCGGCGATCCCCTCGCGGAGCTGCCGCCCGAGGCGGTTGACGTGCTCGTACACGTCGTTCTCCGCGGCGTACTCCAGGGTCGCCTTTCCCGCGGCCATCGTCACCGGGTGGCCCGAGAAGGTGCCGGACTGGAACACCTCGCCCGCGGGGGTGAACCCCTCGATTATCTCGGCTTTCCCGCCGATCGCGCCGACCGGGAACCCGCCGCCGATGATCTTCCCGAACGTCGTCACGTCGGGGGTGACGCCGAACTTCGACTGCGCGCAGCCGAGACCGCCCACCCGGAACCCGGTGATCACCTCGTCGAAGACTAAGAGCGCGCCGTGGTCGTCACAGAGGTCCCGCAGCGTCTCGTGGTACCCCTCTATCGGCATGACGATCCCCTTGTTGGCGAGGATCGGCTCGACGAGGACGGCTGCGATCTCGTCGCCGTGCTCCGCGAACACCGCCTTCGCGGCCGCCTCGTCGTTGAACGGGATCGGGAGGGTGTGCTCGGCGAACGCCTCCGGGATCCCCTTCGTCGAGGGGTGCGCGTCCCCGGGCGACCCCTCGACGAGCGTCGACTCCTGCGCGCCGTGGTAGCCGCCACGCATCACGACGATCTTGTCGCGGTCGGTGTGGCCGCGCGCCAGTCGGACCGCCGAGACGGTCGCCTCCGTGCCGGAGTTGACGAAGCGGATCGACTCCACGCTCGGGACGTGCCGGGCGACGAACTCCGCGTGCTCGACCTCCACCTCCGTGGGCGCGCCGTACATCGGCCCCGCCGCGACGTGCGACTGAACCGCGGCCTCCACCGGGTCCGGGAGGTCGTGGCCGTACAGGAGGGGCCCGTACCCCATCACCCAGTCGACGTACCGGTTCCCGTCGGCGTCGATCACGTGGCCGCCGTCGCCGCGCTCGACGAAGAACGGGTGCGGCATCGTCGCCCGGACGGATGAGTTGACGCCGCCGGGCATCACCGACAGCGCGCGGTCGTACAGCCCGCGCGAGCGCTCGTGGTTCATACCGATCGGTTGGAGCGTCGGGCTGAAAGTAGTTGCCGAACCGGGCGAACCGGTTCGGACGCTGAAAAGGGACCGCGTCGGTTCGCGCGCTACGCGCCTCCACCGTCTCCGGTCCGGTCGCTACACCGCCTCCGGCCCGGTCGCGCCCGTGCGGACCTGGAGCGCGTCCTCGACCGGCATGATGAACACCTTGCCGTCGCCGGGCTCTCCCGTCTCGGCGGCGTCGGCGATCGCCTCCGCGACCTCGTCGGCCGGGATGTCGGCGACGACGACCTCGACTTTCACCTTCTGGTGGAGGTCGACGGTGAACTCCTCGCCGCGCCACTGCCCCTTCTTTGCGGGCTGGCTGCCGCGGCCGGAGACGTTCGTCACGGTGAGCGAGGGCGCCTTGACCTCGGCGAGCGCCTGCTTGATCGCCCCGAGCTTGTCGGGGCGGACGACCGCGGTGACCATCTTGATCTCCGCGCCCGCCTCCTCGCCGCCGTCGGCGCGCGGGGACTCACTGTCGGAGTCGGTCGCGTCGACCACGGACGGACCGCCGTCGGTCGCGACGCGGTCGCCGCCGAACTCGGGGTAGGTCTCGACGCCGTGCTCGGAGATGTCGAGCCCCTCCTGTTCGTGTTCCGCGGTGACGCGCGCCTCGCCGGAGACCTTGAGGACGTACCAGACGGCGGCGGTCGCGGTGAGCGTCCACCCGCCGATGATGACGACGCCGGTCAGCTGGGCGACGAAGTGGGCACCGATGCCCGCGCTGAGCTCGCCCGGCGCGGCGACGAACGGGAAGAGCAGCGTGCCGAGCACGCCGGCGCTACCGTGGACCGGGAACACCGCACAGACGTCGTCGATCTTCAGCGTGTCCGAGACGAACTCGAAGACGAGGGGGAGCTGTCCGCCGGCGAGGAGACCGACGACCAGCGCGCCCCACCACGCCGTGGTGTCCGGGATCGCGGTGATGCCGACGAGCCCCGCGAGCAGCCCGTTTGCGACGTACAGCGTGTCGACCTTCCCGGTGCGGAGCCACACGACGGTCGCGGCGCCGATCCCGCCGGCCGCCATGGCGATCGTGGTCCCCATCGCGACGAGGTTGAGCGTCAGCGTGTTGAACACGCCGCCGCTGACCACGGACGCCGTGCCGACATTAAACCCGTACCAGCCGAACGCGAGGACGAGCGTCCCGAGGACGGCGAACGTCAGCGAGTGGCCGGGGATGACGTTCGTCGACCCGTCGTCCGCGTAGCGGTCCATCCGCGGGCCGAGGACGGCCGCGGCGGTGAGGCCCGCGATACCGCCCATGCCGTGGACGATCATGCCGCCGGCGAAGTCGTGGAACGCGGTCCCGGTCAGCTGGGCGACGAGCCCGTCACCGGAGGCCGACCACGTGAACGCGATGACCATCGGGTAGATGACCGCGGCGAGCAGGAACGTGTAGGTGACGTACGCGCGGAGCTTCGCGCGACCGGCGACCGCCCCGGAGACGATCGTCGCGGCGGTCATCGCGAACACCGCGCCGTAGAGCCAGTTGACGTACGGACCGATGACCCCCTCCTCGACGGCGAGTTCGCCGCCGGAGAACAACGAGCCCGCCGCGGAGGCGATCCCGGGCGACCCGTTCACGAGGCTCGTGAACGCCGTGCCGATCAGGAAGAACACCGTCACGCCGATACTCCACGTGAGGAGGTTCTTCGTCAGCTGGTTGGCGACGTTCTTCGAGCGAACCTGCCCGGCTTCAAGCATCGCGAAGCCGGCGTGCATGAAGAAGATGAGGAACGTCACGACCAGGATCCACGTCCCGTTCATCGCGGACGTGAACGTGCTCGGGTCGATCGTGGCGAGTACGCCGCCCGTCACGCTTCGACCACCTCTACTGAACGCTCGTCTAATTCAAACTGCGCTTCTCTCGTGTTCATGTGCTGAATCACGTTTCCACTCGGGGGAACGGCTATACATAAACGTTAGAGTTGAGTTTCACAAGAAAACAGCTTGATAATACGGTGAGCGTTCGATATAATGACGTGACCATGGTGTATAAGGACGTTTCCTCGGAGATTTCGCGGCAATTGCTGCGCTCGAAACCAACGAATATTGTGTAAGATTTCTATCTATTTCGGCGTGATCCGCGGTCAAAACCCTTCTCACGACCGTGCGCGGCGGCTTTTGGCGAGTATTGCCAGCCTCCCGTCTCGCGATACGACTCTATACGGCCCGACGGCCGTGATTTCGGGAGTTTCTGGCCGTCTCGGTAGAAATTGACGTTCGTCAACCAGTTTCGCGATCAGCTGTTCGTCTCGGTTAGTCGCCGGCAGCGCCGCGCCGCCAATGTCGACTGAAACCGCCGAAAAACCACTTACTCCGGCTTCAGCCCCTCGTTCTGGACGCGCATCACGGCCTCGCCGTCGGCGAGGTTCGGCGCGTCGACGAGCCGGACGATCCGCTTGTCGCCCTTCGACTTCCGGAGGTAGATCCGGAACGTGGAGGCGTGCCCGAGGATGTTGCCGCCGATCGCCTGCGTCGGGTCGCCGAAGTAGGAGTCCGGGTTCGACGCCACCTGGTTGGTGACGAGGATGGCGGTGTTGTACAGGTCGCCGAGCCGCATCAGGTCGTGGAGGTGTTTGTTGAGCTTCTGCTGTCGCTCGGCGAGCTCGCCGCGGCCCACGTACTCCGCGCGGAAGTGCGCGGTGAGCGAGTCGACGCAGACGATCCGGATCGGCCACTCCGTCTCCTCGTGTTCGCCGGCCAGCTCCTTCGCCTTCTCGGCGAGGAGGATCTGGTGGTTGGAGTTGAACGCCTTCGCGACGTGGATCTGGTCCAAGAACGCGTCGACCAGGTCTTCTAAGGCCGCCTCGTCGTTCGGGGTGCCCTCGATCTCGCGGCGCTCCATCTCGTCGGCGAGGATCTCGTCGTCGAGCCCGCGGACCATGTCGTCGATCCGCTCCGGGCGGAACGTGTCCTCGGAGTCGACGAAGATGCAGCCGCCCTCCAGCCCGCCGTTCTCCTTCGAGAGCTGGACGTTGACGGCCATCTGGTGGGTGACCTGCGACTTGCCGGAGCCGAACTCGCCGTACACCTCGGTGATCGACTGGGTCTCGATGCCGCCGCCGAGCAGGTCGTCGACCTCGTCGATCTGCCAGGAGAGCTTGCCGATCTCTTGGCGGCGTTCGAGGACGGTCGCGCCCGTCTCGAAGCCGCCGACGTCGGCGGCCTCGCGGGCGGCGTTGATGATGTCGCTGGCGGACGACTCGCCGATGTCGGCGGTGTTGGACATCTCGCCGGGGCTCGCGACGGCGATCGACTGGTAGCTCTCGAATCCGTTGTCAACGAGCTTGTCCGCGGTCGCCGGGCCGACGCCGGGGAGGTCCTCGAGTTCGTCTTCAGGCATGTACACGACCCTTGTTCGCCATCGGGTATAAAGGCTGGTTTACACCCTAGTGAAAGTGAAACGCACGCGGCGCCGGCGCTCGGTCGCGGCTCGCTATCCCTCGAACGGGCTCGCCGGAACGGGCGCTCGGACCGACCGGTGAAACTGGTCGGCGAGCGGTCGCGGCGGCGACCGACGGAGCCTCAGAAGCCGACGCGGCGGACGTAGTCGAGGTCGCGGATCTCGACGAGCAGGTCGCCGGACAGGTCGGCGTCGGTGATCACGTACAGCTTCGGGTCGTCGGTGAACTCGGGGTCCTCGCTCAACACCTGCCGGATCGAGACGCCGCGGTCGGCCAGGATTCCGGTCACCTCGGCGACGATCCCGGCCTCGTCGGCGGCCGCGACCTCGATGGTGAGGACCGTGAGGTCCAACACCGGGGCCAGATCCATCAGGCTCGGGATCGACGAGATGTTGGTGAAGATGCGCTTCAGCTCGGGATCGGCCAGGATGGCGTCCGTCGTCGAGTCCACGACGCGCCGGTCGACGTCGAGCTCGCGCGCGATGCCGGTGTACGGGATCTCGATCCCGCCCGAGACGACCCGCCCCTCCTCGTTGACGGAGAAGCCGCGCTCCAAGAACAGTCGGATCACGGCCTGCTGGCTGGGTGATCCCTCGAACTTCTCGAGGATCTCGTCGAACATTCGTTACTAAGAGCGGTGTCGGCGCGGCGTGATAAATCAGGGTGCGTCGCGGCCGCCGAAACGCGGACGACTCGGTCCCGCGGTCAGTTCGCGAGGGCCGCGTACGCCCCGCCGAGCACGACCCCGTACGCGAGGTGCCCGACCGCGCTCATGGCGCTGACGTTGGGTAGCGGCGGGTTCGCCGGCGAGCCGACCGCGGAGAGCCAGATCGGCATCACGATCACCGCGAGCGCGACCCAGACCGCGATCCCGTAGGCCGCGCCGGCGCCGAGCGACTTCGACACGTCCCCGCCGACCGAAGGCCGCAGCCCGACGAGCGCGGCGAACCCGACGCCGAGGACCGCGCCGTGCGCCATGTGGATCACCCAGCCGACGAACGGGGCCGCCGGCGGCGCGAGGCCGTACATCGACGGGATCACGACTTCCAAGAGCGGAGCGGCGATCGCGTACGTCATCACGAGTCCGAAGACGGCGCTCCCGGCGAGCCCGCCGGCCACGCCCGCCTTCCAGTCTCCGGTCTCGGTCGATACCTCGCTCGTCGGGGTAGCCGTCTCGGTCGCCATGTCGTTCGGTCGACGGCGCCAGAAGCGGTAAAATACGCCGGAATTGTGCGGTCGGGACGCACTCTCCCGGCAGTTATATTTGATTCCTGAAACGATATCGAGGATTACGGAAAATTCGAGGCGAAAGCCTCGCGCTTTAGCGCGGGGAGGATGTCAAGACCGGAGAGATCCCCGCGGCGCCGGACCACTTCCGCCCCGCCACCCGACTCCTTTTGACCGGTGGCGCCGAACCCCATCCCGTGCCAGAGTCGCCGCACCTGCGGTTCTTCCCGTACGAGGAACCCTACCCGAACCAGCGCGAGGCGATGGACAGGGTCGCCAACGCGTTAGACCGGGGGCAGGATGTGCTGTTCGAGGGCGCGCCCGGGACGGGGAAGACCCTCTCCGCGCTCGTGCCCGCGCTCGAACACGCCCGCGAGCACGACCGCACGGTCGTCATCACGACCAACGTCCACCAGCAGATGCGGCAGTTCGTCGAGGACGCGCGCGCGATAACTCGCGAGGAGCCCATCCGCGCCGTCGTGTTCAAGGGGAAGTCGTCGATGTGTCACATCGACGTCGACTACCAGGAGTGTCAGACCCTCCGGGACACCACCCGCGAGATGGTGGAGACGGAGACCGAGGTCCGCGAACTGGAGTCGCGCCAGCGCGAACTGCTGGCCGAGAGCCGCGAGGGCGACGCGAGCGCCGCGGAGGCCCGCGAGGCGATCATGGAGGAGCTCGACGAGTTGGAGGGCGAGATCGACGAGTACGAGGCCGCCAACGTCTGCGAGCACTACCGTAACAACCTCACCCGCGACACGGACGACTTCTTCGCCTGGCTCTTCGACGACGTTCGGACTCCCGACGACGTGTACGAGTACGCCGAGGAGCGCGAGCTGTGCGGCTACGAGCTGCTGAAGGAGGGGATGGAGGGCGTCGACTTGGTCGTCTGTAACTACCACCACCTGCTCGACCCCAACATCCGCGAGCAGTTCTTCCGGTGGATCGACCGCGACCCGAGCGAGATAATCACTGTGTTCGACGAGGCGCACAACATCGAGGACGCCGCCCGCGACCACGCCACTCGGACGCTGACCGAGAACACTCTCGATGCCGCGCTCGACGAGCTCGCCGACAGCGACGACTCCCGGGCGGAACCCGCCGAGAACGTCCTCCGGGCCTTCCGCGACGCGCTCGTCGAGACGTACGAGGGCGCGGTCGGCTTCGGCGGCTCCGGCTCCGTGACGGAGAACTGGGAGGACGTTTCGATCGCCAACGACGACCGCCGAGACGACCTCACGCTGGCGTTCCTCCGAAACTACGAGGGGAACGGGATCGACGCCGAGACCGAGCTCGCGGTTCAGCTCGGACAGGCGATAGACGAGGAGTACGAGCGCCGCTACCGCGACGGGGAGGCGACGACCCGCTCGGAGTCGCAGACGCTCGCGGCCGCCCGGTTCGTCGCCACGTGGATGGACGAGGGGACGGAGTTCGGCCAGTACCCGGTGGTCTCCGTCCGGCGCGACGCGGGCACCGACGAGGTGTACGGGCGGGCGGAGCTGTACACCTGCATCCCGCGGAACGTCACCGCCGAGCTGTTCGACGAGGTGGCCGCCTCCGTCCTGATGAGCGCGACGCTGCGCCCGTTCGACGTGACCGAGGACGTGCTGGGGCTGGAGGACGCCGCCTCGATGGCCTACGAGATGGGATACCCCGAGGCGAACCGCCGGACGTTCGCGGCCGACGTGCCCCCGCTCTTCGCCTCCGAGCGCAGCGACCCGGAGACGCAGGCGGCGGTGTCGTCGCTGCTCCGGGACGCGATCCGGTTCACGCCCGGCAACACGCTGGCCTTCTTCCCGTCGTACGCCGAGGCCGAGCGCTACCACGAGCGGCTCACGGGCGGCGGGAGCGCCGCGGGCGGCGACGACCCCGACATCGGCCCGATCCACCTCGACGGTCCCGGCGAGGACGAGGAGCGACTCCGCAGCGAGTTCGTCGCGGACGACGGCGCCGCGCTGTTCACGTCGCTGTGGGGGACGCTCGGCGAGGGGGTGAGCTTCGACGGCGACGACGCCCGGACGGTCGTCGTGGTCGGCGTCCCGTACCCGCACCTCTCCGATCGGACCGAGGCTGTTCAGGACGCCTACGACCGGGCGTTCGCGGACCGCGACCGCGCCCGCGATCCGGGTTGGACCTACGCGGTCGAGATCCCGACGATCCGCAAGACCCGGCAGGCGATCGGTCGGGTGATCCGCGGCCCGGAGGACTTCGGCGTCCGGATCCTGGCCGACCGCCGCTACACGACCGCCGACATGGGGAAGTACTCGGTCCGATCCGCGTTCCCCCCGGAGGAACGCGAGGAACTGCTCGACGTCGACCCCGAGAAGCTGAAGTTCGCGATGCTGAACTTCTATCGGGACCACGACGCCTACGACGGCCCGCCGCCGTCGCCGTGAGGCGGTCGCGTGGGGTCGCCGTCTCGCGTGGGGTCGCCGTCGGCCTACCCCGGCATCGACGCGAGCAGGATCGAGACGAAGAACAGAACCATGCCGAGCAGCGTCGTGACCACCGCGTGGATCAGCGTCATCGCGGCCACGGCCCGCCGCGGCTGCCCGTAGCTCCACCAGAACATCGTTCCGTCGACGAGGAGCGCGGCGAGGACGATGAGCCCGCCGGGAGCGTCGAGCGCGTTGCCGGCAACGCTGATCACCGCCGGGAGCGGGCCGATGTAGAGGGCGCGCCGCGGGTCGACCGTGCCGAGGACGTTCCGGGCCGCGACGTGTGCGGTCACGGAGAGGAACAGCGCCAACAGGACGGTCGTCCCGAGCACGGAGACCGGCGTCACCGTCTGTAAGAGCATGGTCGACCTACGGGGCGGGGGGTAAAAGTGGTCGCGGAACGGGCTCGCGGTGCCGCCGCGCCGAATCCGCGTCGTCGTTTCGGGTCGAATCCGCGTCGTCGTTTCGGGTCCGGTGTGTCAGTCCAACAGCCCGAGTCCGTTCAGCTCCTCGACGATCACGTCGACGGCGGCCGCCGCGTCGTCGGGGCTCGTCCCGCCGGTGACGACCACCTTCCCGCTGCCGAACAGCAGCGCGACGACCTCCGGCTCGTCGAGCCGATAGACGAGCCCCGGGAACTGCTCCGGCTCGTACTCGATGTGTTCCAAGCCGAGGCCGATCGCGATCGCGTTCAGGTTCAGGCTCTCGCCCAGGTCGGCCGACGTGACGATGTTCTGGACCGTTATCTCCGGGTCCTCGATCGGAATCTGGAGCGCGCGGAGCTCCCCGAACACGATGTCGAGGCTCTCGTGGACCGCCTCGGTCGAGTTCGCGCCGGTACAGACGATCTTCCCCGACCGGAAGATCAGGGCGGCCGACTTCGGGTCCGTGGTGCGGTAGACGAGGCCGGGGAACTGCTCTGGGTCGTAGTCGGCGCCCTCGAGGTCCATCGCGACGCTCTGGAGATCGAGCTCCTGTCCGATCCCCGTGGAGGCGACGACGTTCTCTACGGTGATCGTCTCCTTCGGGTCGGCCGTCATCACCTCGATTCTCGCCCGAACGCACTTAAATGGTGGCTGGTCGGAACCGCCACGCTATTCCCGTCGCCGCGCCGAGCCGTCCGCGTGTACTGGCTCGAACTCGCCGGCGAGACCGACGCCTTCGCCGCCCGCGAGGCCGCGACCGCCGCGACCGGCGTCGACCTCCTCGCGCCGGGGGTCGCGCGCACCGGCGGGATCGACCCCGCCCGCGTCCGCCGGCTCGCGTACACCCGCGCCGCGCACGAGGCGGTCGTCCGGACCGACGCCGACGTCGACGCCGCGGTCGTCGCCCTCCGAGCGTCGTCGCTCGATCGGTCCGGGAGCGTCGCGGTCCGCGCCCGGAACGTCCGGGGGACGGCCGACGTCTCGACCGAGGCGGCCGAGCGCGAACTCGGCGGCGTCCTCGTCGACCGCGGGTTCGACGTCGACCTCGACGACCCCGACCACGTCCTCCGCGCGCTGTTCGCGGCCGGCCCGCGCGCCGATCACGACGCGGTCGCCGGCGCGGACGGCGGCGACGCGGACCTGTGCGCGCTCGGCTGGGTCGCGGTCGAGGCCGCCCGCGACTTCGCGCCGAACCCCACCGACCGCCCCTTCTTCCAGCCGGGGAGCATGGCGCCGGCCGACGCCCGCGCCTACGCCAACCTCGCGGGCGCGGCCCCGGGACGGACCCTGCTCGACCCGATGTGCGGTACCGGCGGCCTCCCGCTGGAGGCCGGCCTCGTCGGCGGCGACGCCGTCGCCTGCGACGCGCAGCCGAAGATGGTTCGCGGCGCCCGGGAGAACTTCCGCGAGTACCTCGGTCCTCCCGGCACCGACGGGTCCCCCGAGTGGCACGTCGCGCGCGGCGACGCGACCGCGCTCCCCTTCCCCGACGACGCGGTCGACGGGGTCGCGTTCGACGCCCCGTACGGGCGGCAGTCGAAGGTCGCGCGCCACGAGCTCGCGGACCTCGTCGCGGGCGCGCTCGCCGAGGCCGCCCGGGTCGCGCCCC
>NZ_SGXU01000327.1:0-496 GCF_005435015.1 Halorubrum sp. SP9 | reverse complement strand
GTCGAATCCGCATTCGAATCTGATGGTGAAATCCGCATCATCGCCTCAAAGCGCCTAAGTCAAGAGAACAAACCGGTTCTCACCGACGACGCTCCCCTCTCCGAGGAAGGCGAGTCACGGCTCGCCCTCATCGCCCAAATGCTGGACGAGGGACGGCTTCAGCTAAAAATCGGGGAACCGCGGAATAACTCCGATTCGGGAATCTTCCATCCCAAGCTCGGCATCGCGACCGACGGGAATCGAATCACGTTCGAGGGAAGCATCAACGAGACCTACAACGCGTGGTATCGCAACTACGAGCGATTCAAAGTCCACCGCTCGTGGGACGAGGTCGAGAACGAGTACGTCGAGGAGGACGTGAAGACTTTCGAGCGTCTCTGGGACGAGGAGCACGACGATGTCGAGGTCACGAATATTGACGATGCCATCGAGCGAGATATCCTCGACTGGCAGCCCGAGTCTGACGAGGAAGTCGAGGAGCACGTCGAACGCCTGA
>NZ_SGXU01000326.1:0-497 GCF_005435015.1 Halorubrum sp. SP9 | reverse complement strand
GACTAACACACCGAGAATGAGTCGCCCGCGGCGGCCTTGCCGTTGGAACACCCTCACGAGCCAGTAGCCGGTGAGTGCGAACGTCGCGAGTGACAGGGCACCAAAGATAACCATATTCACCGTAAAACCGCCCAAACTAAGCGGGAACACCTCACGAAGCGGTGTGTGAACGGTGTTGATCCCGAACGGCCCATTGAACAACCATTCTTCGTCGTTTACCACGGTGGTGAGGATTGTCGCAATTCCGAGCGCCGTGATGGCGAGGTAGTCTTCGCGGAGGCGCAGCGTCGGCACTCCGACCGCAAGAGAGATCAACGCGGCGGCGATCATACCGCCGAGGACGCCGAGTACCCAGCCGAAGAGACTTCCAACCGGGCCGAGCACACCGAATATCTCTGGGAGTGCGAACCCCCCGATGCCGTTGTACCCAGCGGCTCCGGCGGGCATGGTCAGAACCACGGTTACGTACGCGCCAATCATGAAGTACGCGACATGAC
>NZ_SGXU01000325.1:0-497 GCF_005435015.1 Halorubrum sp. SP9 | reverse complement strand
TAATGAACGAGGTAATCGATGTCGTGTGCGGCGATTTCGTACTCGGTGTGCCAGTCTTGGAAGCCGTTGTCGGCGGCGACGGACTGCAGGTCGTCCGCGTTTCGCCGGACGACCTGCGGTCCCGTCTTCGTGTCATGCTTCCACCGCGCTGTGATGTGAACGTCGAGAACAGCTAGTGATTCCACATCAGTCAATGTCGTCACTTTCAGCGTCTGTATCGTCCGTCCTGCCCGCTGGCGAAAGTACGAGGAGGCACGTCGCCGGTCGAAGAACGTGCTGTCGAGCGCAGCGTGTCCGGACTGCGGGTGCTGCTGCGCGGAAACGCGCAGCAGCGCCCGCCATACCCACATTTTCAGTCGATCAAACGACTTGTAGATCGTGCTGTAGTCTGGGAGATCGTCTGGATCTAAGCCGAGTGCGTCACGAATCTCGGCCATATACTTCAGCCGATTCGGCGTTTCTCGGTAGCTGTGGCCGTCTTCGAGCCGAAGACAGTG
>NZ_SGXU01000324.1:0-499 GCF_005435015.1 Halorubrum sp. SP9 | reverse complement strand
GTCAAATCGCGGTACCACACGGAGTATTACGACGAGCTCGACGGCGTCTCGGTCGACAAAGGCGAGATCACCCAGCTGTACGACGAGGGGATCGACAAGGAGCTGTACTACGAGCTCGACAGCGACGTTCACATCACCGACCCGCAGTGGCTGCTCAAGAACTCCTTCTTCGGTCTCGACGAGGGCGACGTGACGGAGCTGACCGAGAACGTCGCGCCGTTCGTCGGCAACGCGAACTTCCGTCGGACCGACCCGTGGCACGACTACCGGTACTACTCGCTGTACGAGGCCTTCGAGGTCGTCGCCGACGTGTTCCAAGAGCGCGAGCGCTACGAGGCGCTCAAGTCGGTCCACGACGGGCTGATCGCGGACATCGAGTCGCGACTCCCCGACCAGGCCGAGCGGCCGACCGTCGGGCTCCTCTCGGTCAACTCCGACTTCGAGAACGGTACCTTCTACGCGTACCCGGTCAACGACGGCAACGGTCACAAGCAGTACC
>NZ_SGXU01000323.1:0-499 GCF_005435015.1 Halorubrum sp. SP9 | reverse complement strand
ACGGTTGGCAACCTCATCCGTCAGCACCGGCTTGCGGTACTTCGGGCACCAAACAAAGTGGTACCGAAGTTTGTGGATCTCGGTACGTTCCCTGTCGAACCCACGAGGCATCATCGTCATATAGATATTATTTATCTAAAGATGTTACGCAAGCATCTGGTTACAACCGTGGTTACGGACGTAGGTAGAGTCCCAGTTGCCAGCTTCATCCCATCTGTGAACGCGTGATCTTTCGCCTCGCTGCCACAGTAACCGCTCTCGGTCGGATTCCCCCAGCGTCCCCTCGCGGTGTGTACGACCACCCGCGCTGACGGGGTCTGTCGACGACAAGAAGCCAGATATTCTCGTCGCAGGACACCGGCCACGTTATGCCTAAAGCCGGCTCAGAGGACGACAACCGGCAGTCTTTGACGCGACGTGTTTCACGTAGATTCCACCGGCACCTCCCCAGCCGACACCTTTTATTACACCCCACCAACCAGATACCCTCCACCTCGAT
>NZ_SGXU01000322.1:290-501 GCF_005435015.1 Halorubrum sp. SP9 | reverse complement strand
AAATTGCTAACCATAGTAGGTCACACTACGGAGCCCCTCTTATGGACCTCACAGACATCCCCGACGATGTATACGGCGGCGAGGAATCACCCCCTGAGTTCGACGAACTGAAATCACCCGACACACTGCTCAGGGACGGACCAATCCGAGAACGACTTCTCGACGTTGTCGTCGGACTTCGTACGCCGACGAAGGTTTCGACGATCGCCAA
>NZ_SGXU01000322.1:0-280 GCF_005435015.1 Halorubrum sp. SP9 | reverse complement strand
CGGTACCGAAACGGCACGGGACTACTTAGAGTGGTTCGACGAGATGGGCATGGTTCACCGGCACACCGGTCGCCCGGTCCGCTATGAGCGCAACGACTCGTACTTCCAGTGGCGGCGCATCGACCAGATCCGAGAGGAATACTCTGAGCAAGAGATCGTTGACGCACTCGACGATACGATCACCCAGATCGAGGACTACAGAGCGCAATTCGATGTAACGCACCCGGACAAAGTGTCACTCGTCGACGCGACTCGGGAGCAGAATCTATCCACTGAGGCA
>NZ_SGXU01000321.1:0-502 GCF_005435015.1 Halorubrum sp. SP9 | reverse complement strand
TCGTAGTTGATGGCGAGGTAGTTGCTGATGCCAAGGTCGATACCCGCCGTCTTGTCGCCCGGCGCGTCTTCGACGGGAATCTCTTTTTTACAGACGAGGTGGAGTTCCCACTCGTCGCCATTCCAGACGGCACGCACCTGCTGGATGTTCTCGACCCGTACGTCAGGTCGAGTTTCGTACTCGGCGAGGATGAAGTCAGACCGTGACTCTTTCAGGTTCCACCCTTTCGAGAGGCGGACACGGTTGTGTTTGGCGTCGTGTGTGATGCCTTTCTGCTTCCACGTCACGGTGGAACGCGGGTGTCGGTCGCCGCGTTTCCGGTAGCCCGGCGGATTGTTGCCGTCGTCGGAGTTGTACCAGCCGGTGAACGCCTCAGCAAGTTCTTCGAGAACTCGCTGACTTGACTGCGAATGTAGGTCACTGTAGCGTTCGTGGTCTTTCAACACCGACTTCAACTCGGCTTCGTCAGGTATTTCGCCGTCGTCATCCCACCGTTGTTGGA
>NZ_SGXU01000320.1:0-502 GCF_005435015.1 Halorubrum sp. SP9 | reverse complement strand
GTCGACTGTGTCACAAATACTTTTGAACAACCACCGGATGACACGGCGTCGACAAAGTACGCCCAAGGCCCAGAGAATCTCACGTCTATCGGGATGAAATTCTCCGACATTCTCGAACAACGCAGGACAGATCAGCTCTCGGTCGGGCTCACGAATCTCTCGCCACTGTTAGTGTACACGTCACCTTCGGACGTATTCCAGTTCGTTAATATTCTCGTACAGAAGTCGGTCGGCACGGGCTGGCCGGTGTTCGTGACAATTGACCCCAGCGTACATGACGCCTCGACCGTCGAGCAGTTCGTTCCGCTGTTCGACGACGTGATCGAGACGCGGCGTACCGACGATGGAGATCAAGAGCTGCGGGTCCGAAAGCCGGAACCGACGAACTGGGCGGCGTTTTGACCGTGCCACGGTAGCCACCCTGCGGAACAATGAAGCTGGAATAGTCCGGACTGACCGAGTTTTTCCCGTCTCACCGGAGAGTGGCTTTCGTCTCTGTCCG
>NZ_SGXU01000319.1:268-506 GCF_005435015.1 Halorubrum sp. SP9 | reverse complement strand
GATTGAATCTAGTTTCATTTGGCGCTCACCCTCCGAACTTCCGGCGAGATGATCCGGAGCTTCCCCGGAACCTTGTATCGACGAGGGAGATCGTCCCAGCCGAACTCGGTGTACTGACCCGACGTCCAGAACAGGCCGCGACCGAGCTTCCAGTCCGAGGTCATTTCCGTGTTCATCGGCGGCCGAACGCCGATGATCTCGTCGCTACCGGTGGGGTTGTCGGTGCCGGAGAGCGTGA
>NZ_SGXU01000319.1:0-258 GCF_005435015.1 Halorubrum sp. SP9 | reverse complement strand
ACTCCCCAGCGCATCTTCTTGCGGATCATCCAGGAGATCTCCCTCGGCTTCTGGGTCAGCAGCACGAACGACAGCCCGTTCCGGCGGAAGTCGACGTACTGCTGACTGACGGCATCGATTTTCGTCGAGAGACCTCCGTTATCGTTCGATGCGTGATGTTTGAACAGGTTGCTCGCCTCGTCGCAGACCCACGTCGTCCGCATCGAGCGCTTCTCGTTGACGTTGTGATGAACAAGCCAACTGAACCACCAGTGGCTC
>NZ_SGXU01000318.1:0-510 GCF_005435015.1 Halorubrum sp. SP9 | reverse complement strand
GGGAGCAGGCCGTCGTCGTCCCCGGAGCCGTCGTCGGTCGTGGTTCCCCCGTCGCCTGAGTCGTCGGAATCGGTCGAGCCCTCGGAGTCGGTCGAGCCGCCGTCACCGGACGTCCCGTCGGCGCTCGTTCCGTTCCCCTGATGGAGCCCCTCGTCGAAGATGTCGGTCTCGACCGTTTCCTCGTACGTCAGCGCGTCCAGCGGGACGGTGAGCTCCTCGCCACCGGGGAGTTCGACCACCGCGTAGAACTCGATCCGGAGGTCGCTCACCTGGTGGCCGTTGACGGACTCGTCGAGGTGGGTGACCCACCACTCGTCGAGGCGCTCGTTGCTGAGCGCGGCCGTGAGTTCGATCGTCTCGGAGCCGTACGAGGGGATGACGTACTCCACCTCGGTCGACCCGGAGCCCATCGCGACGCCGTTCATCGTCACGTCGTAGCCGATCTCGGTGACGACGTACGGTTCGAGGTTGGGGTTGTAGGCGTCGAACTCCATCTCGATCGGCGTCTCG
>NZ_SGXU01000031.1:0-29051 GCF_005435015.1 Halorubrum sp. SP9 | reverse complement strand
AGGGACGCGGTGAGCGCTCGGAGAGCGCGAACCGCGAGGCTGGGGAGGCGTGAGGCTGCGGTACTGAGCGGTGCGGGCCGGGACTCAAAGGGACAGTCGCGAGGGCGAAGCACGCCGCAGCAAGCACCGCAAGGAGCGAGTGAAACGAGCGACTGAGGAGCGCAGCAAGGCGCGCGAGCCGTCGCGACTGGGGCTTTGGAGACCGCCATCTCAGCAGCGTTAGTCATTTATAAACAGCCGACAGCAATACCGCATTCTGGTTTATAAATGATCCCACTCACGACGTACTACACGTACTCCCGCACTGGATCAAAAATCAGCGTTTGGTGACCAACCGTTTCCGGCGAGAATGCGTCTAGAGTGTAGTATTTCAACGGAAGTCGCGACGCTGGTAATCTCTTATAAATATTCGACAACAGGGCGGTCCTACTCCGTCTCGAACTCGTTCGTGAGTTCGCCGACGCCCTCGACGCCGATAGTGACCGAATCGCCGTCGCCGAGCAGCACCGGGGGGTCGCGGTAGACGCCGACGCCGGGGGGCGTGCCGGTGAACACCAGGTCGCCGGGTTCGAGCGTGAACGCCCGGCTACAGAAGGCTATCAGCTCGTCGACGCCGAAGATCAGGTTCTCGGTCGACGACTCCTGAAGCCGTTCGCCGTTGACCTCGGCGAATATCTCGAGGTCGTGCGGGTCGTCGATCTCGTCGGTCGTGACGAGGTCGGGGCCGGTCGGGGCGAAGGTGTCGAGGCTCTTCCCGCGGACCCACTGGCCGTCGCCGTGCTGGAGGTCGCGCGCGGAGACGTCGTTGCCGACGGTGAAGCCGGCGACGTGGTCGAGGGCGTCCTCGGGGTCGACGCGGCGGGCGCGCTCGCCGATGACGGCGACGAGCTCGGCCTCGTAGTCCACCTTCTCGGTGTACTCGGGGTCCCATCGGACCGCGTCGTCTGGGCCGACGACCGAGGTGGGGAACTTCGAGAAGAGGACGGGCTCGTCCGGGATCTCGTTGTCGCCCTCCTCGGCGTGGTCGCGGTAGTTCAGTCCGACGCAGACGACCTTCCGCGGGTCGTCGACGGGGGCGGCGCGCTCGAGGTCGGTAGGGTCGCGGACGCCGACGCCCGTCTCCGCGGCGTGTTCGACCGCGAGGTCGGCCTTGCGGCGCCACTCCCAGTCGGCGAGGAGGTCGCTGGTTCGGTCGGGCACGTGGACGCCGGCGGCGGCGCCGGCCTCGGCGAGGTCGACGACGCCGTCGTCGGTCGCGACGCCGGGCCACGGTGTCTGTTCGTCCGTCGTTCGGTATTGTCCGATTCGCATGTGAGGTGAGTAGTGAGTCGAGAGGTTAGTTCGGTCGGTGAAGGGGGCGCGTCGGCCGGTGTTACAGGTCGATCCCGGCCTCGTCGAGGAGGCGCTCGCCGGAGGCGACGAACCGGTCGAACTCCTCGTCAACCTTCGGGTTCGTCAGCTCGCCGTCGCGCTTGACGACCTCGCCGTCGACGAGGACGGTGTCGATGTGCGAGGGATCGGTCTGGAACACGACGGTCTGGACCGGGTTGTGGCTGGGGGCGGTCATGAAGTCGTCGGCGTCGAACAGGACGAGGTCGGCGCGCTTGCCGGGCGTGATCGTCCCGATCTCGTCGTCGAGGCCGAGCGCCTTCGCGCCCTCGATGGTGGCCATTTCGAGGGTATCGCGCGCGGAGATGCTCACCTCGGTGACCTCCTCGTCGCCCTCTAACACCGCCTGGTTGTCGAACATGCGCTGGAGCTGCATCCCGATGCGCATCTGGCTCCCCATGTCGCCGCTGACGTTCGAGCAGACGTCGACGCCCCACGCCGGGCGGCCGCCGGCCTCGAGCACCTTTCCGGTGACGGGGATGCCGTGGCCCATCTGCATCTCGACCTCCGGCGTCGACGAGAAGGAGACCCCCTGCTCGACGGCGTGGTCGATGTCCTCCTGGGTGAAGTGGTTCCCGTGGGCGACGTTGACGTCGGGGCCGAGCATGTCCTCGATGGCGCCGAAGCCCTGGTAGTCGTCGCCGTACTCGGAGGACGGCCACAGCGCGGCGCCCATGTGGATCGTCGAGAGGACGCCGAGGTCGCGCGCCAGCTCCAGGTCCGCGCGAGCGGTCTCGGGGACGCAGAAGTCGGGGCCGCGGAGCCCGAGCGCGAGGGTGAGCAGGTCGTCGTCGCGGATCTTCTCCTCGTGGAGGCTACGGATGTTCTCCTCGGGGAGGCCCACGTCGCTCTCGTACCACCACTTCGCCGCGTCGTCGCCCGGCGGACCGTAGGTGTACACCGCGCGCAGTCCGGTGTCCTTCAGCGCGTCGACGGCGCGTTCGCCGTGTTCGAGCGTGTTGGGGTACGACCAGTCGAGCGCCGTCGTCGTCCCGGTGTAGAGCTTCTCGAAGGCGCCGTAGAGACCGCCGAGGTACATGTCCTCGGGCTGATAGAGCCCGGTGATGTTACCGAGCATATGGTCGAAGTACTCGCCCATGAGCGACCAGTCGCCGGCGATACCGCGTACCTGCGTCTGCGCGAGGTGGATGTGCGAGTCGACGAAGCCGGGGACGACGATCTTCCCGGAAGCGTCGATCTCCTCCGCGTTCGACGCCGCAAGTCCGGTGCCTACCTCGACGATTTCGCCGTCCTCGATCAGGACGTCGGCCTCCTCGAACTCCCCCACGTCCGGGTCGAGCGAGACCACGGTCCCGTTTCGAACGATCGTCTGTGTCATGTTCGATAATAGGGTTTGACCAAGAGGTTAAAACTTTACCGGACGGTAAACGCAGTGAGAGCCAATCGTATTATGTACCTCACCCGTAGAGTGTGGGTATGAGCGAATCACAGGGCGGATCGGCGGGCGAATCCGTCGAGTCCCCGACCGACGGCGGCGACGACGCCTCCCGGGAGCGGCCCTCCGAGGGGAGCCCTCCCGGAGAGGACCCCGCCGACGAGTCCGGCGGGGAGACGGTGTCCTCGAAGGACACGAAGGAGGTCATCATGGAGGCGACGTTCCGCGCGCTGAGCAAGCACGGGTACAAGGACCTCCGGATGCGCGACATCGGGGAGGAGATGGACCTCACGCGGCAGGTGATCCACTATCACTTCGACGGGAAGTACGACCTGATGTCCTCGTTCCTCGAACACATCATCGACCAGTACGAGGGGAGCGTGGTCGTCGACGGGGACGCGGACCCGCGGACCGAGCTCCGCGCCCGCGTCGACCAGTGCCTGTTCGGCCCCGAGTTCGAGGAGTTCAGCCACTGGGACCGGATGAAGGTGTACCACGAGCTGTACACGCAGGCGCAAAACGACGGCGACCACCGCGAGGTGTTCAACGAGCACTACGAGCGCATCCGCGGCAGCATCGTCGAGGTCGTCGAGGAGGGGATCGAGGAGGGCGTCTTCCGCGACGTCGACGCGGAGCGGATGGGCCAGCTGGTGACCGACGTCATCCACGCCGCGCGCGGGCGCCGGATCTCGCTCGGTCACGAGGACGCGCCCGAGGAGGCCCGGAAGGCGATGGACGAGTTCATCTTCGAGTCGCTGGAACGGACGGAGTAGCCGAGGGGTCGCCTTTTTCCGCCGGCGTTTCCCGTCGAAGTCTGACCCGGCGTTTCCCGCCGAGGTCGAACCTGGCGTCAGGAGTCGTCGACCGCGACGAGCCGCGGATCGGTTCGCTCGCGTCCGTCGCGAAGTCGGTGGGAACCGTCGAACCGAACGGTGTCCCCGGGGGCCAGGTCGCCGTCGGCGGCCTGTGCGATCAGCTGAACCTCGTCGAACCGGGCCAGCGCGAGGTGGTTCGGCGCGCGGACGTCGGACGGCGTGGTCTCGACGGTCGTCGTCGCCATGACCGCCCCGGTTTCGAGTCGAACCGTCGAGGCGTCCGCCGACGAGCGGCCGCAGTCCGGGCAGCGGCGCCGGTCGTAGTACCAGCGGCGACCGCAGTCGTCGCAGACGAAGGCGCGGTCCGCGGGGAGCTCCCGGTCCGCGAGGAGGTCGTCCGCGGGGAGGTCGCGGTCCGCGGGGGCGCCGTTCTCCGGGACTTCGCTGTCCGGATCCGTCACGCGCGCAACACCGTACAGACGCTGTTGTTCCCGAACCCGGCGACGTTGATCGCGAACGCCGTCTCCGCGCCGTCGACGCGGCGGCCCGCGGGGAGGTCGCCCCGCAGCTGCCACACGAGTTCGACGATCTGCGAGAGGCCCGTCGCCCCGAGCGGATGGCCGCGGGCCTTGAGCCCGCCGCCGGGGTTGACAGGGAGGTCGCCGTCGAGGGCGGTGTCGCCGTCGAGCGTCGCCTCCCACGCGGTGCCGGCGTCGTAGAAGCCCAGCTCCTCCAGTTCGATCAGTTCGAGGACGGTGAACGCGTCGTGGATACAGGCGACGTCGACGTCGTCGGGACGGATCCCGGCGCGGTCGAAGACGCGCTCGCCGGCGGTCCGGACGGAGTCGATCGAGAGCGGGTCCGGCCGCTCGGCGACGGCGTGGGTGCCCGTCGCGCTTGCGACGCCGGCGACGCGGGGCGCGGGCGGGTGACCGGTGTCGGCGGTGGCGGCGTCAGCGTCGGCGTCGCCCGCTCGGGTCAGGACGACCGCGGCGGCGCCGTCCGACATCGGACAGCAGTCGTACAGCCGGAGCGGTGCGGCGACGACCGGGGAGTCGAGGGCGTCCTCGACGTCGATCGACTTGCGGAACTGCGCGACGGGGTTGTCGACCGCGTTGGCGTGGTTCTTCGCGGCGACCGCGGCGAGCGCCTCGCGGGGCGCGTCGTGGCGGTCCAGGTAGGCGCCGGCGGCGAGCCCGCCGAAGGAGGGGAGCGTGATCCCCTGCGCGTACTCGCGGCGGTGGACGAGGCGGCTGATCGCTTCGGTGACGCTCCGCGTGTCGCCCGCGGACATCTTCTCGGCGCCGACGACGAGCGCGGCGTCGGCCTCGCCCCTTTCAATGCGGTCGACGCCCCGGTGGAAGGCGCTCGCGCCGGTCGCGCTCGTGTTCTCGATCCGGTCCGCGGACGCGCCGTCGAGGCCGAGGGCGGCCGCGAGCGCGTTCGCGAGCCCCGCGCTCTCGTCGAGCGCCTCGGCGAGCGCGTTGCCGAAGTGGAGCGCGTCGACATCGTTGAGGTCGACCGCGGCGTCGTCGAGGGCGCGCTCGGCGGCCGTTGCCGCCAGGTCGGTGAGCGAACGCCCCGAGTCGCTCTCGAAGGGCGTCATGCCGACGCCGCCGACGCGGACCTCAGTCGTCATGCTCGTCCACGTCGTCGGGAGTCTCGCCGTCGTCCGCGTCGTCGGGAGTCTCGCCGTCGTCCGCGTCGTCGGGAGTCTCGCCGCTGTCCGCGTCGTCGCCGAACACGCCCAGCTCCGCGAGGCGGTTGATCTCGGCCTCGGAGTAGCCCCGTTCGCGGAACACCTCGCGGTTGTGTTCGCCTAAAAGCGGCGGGGGGAGCTCGAAGCCGCTCTCGGCGTTGCGGAACTTGAGCGGGTGTTCGATCACGGGCACGTCGCCGAGTTCGGGGTGTTCGATCTCGGTGATGGTGCCGCGGGCCTCGATCTGGGGACTGTTCAGCGCCTCCTCGACGCTGTACACCGGGCCGGCGGGGACGCCCGCGTCCTCGGCGATGACCTCGATCCACTCGTCGGTCGTCTTGTCCGCGAGGGTGGCCTCGATCTCGGCTTCGAGCTCGTCGAGGTGTTCCACGCGGTCCGCGTTCTGCTCGAAGCGGTCGTCCTCGGGGAGGTCCGGCCGGTCGAGCGCCTCGCAGAGCTCGCCCCAGAGCTTCTCGTTGAGGATACAGATGTTGATGAACCCGTCTTTCGTCTCGAACGTCTGGTACGGCGCGAGGACGGGGTCTTTCGTCCCCATCCGCTTCGTCTCCTCGCCGGCGAACACCATCCCGGCCTGCTTCGTGAGCCACGGGAGGGTGGCCTCGAGCATCCCGAGGTCGATGTACTCGCCCTCGCCGGTCCGCTCTCTGCGGTAGAGGGCCGTCGTCGCGCCGAAGGCCGCCCACATCGCCGTGATCAGGTCCGTCATCGGGAGGCCGACCTTCACCGGCTGGCGGTCCGCCTCGCCGGTGACGCTCATGATCCCGCTCATTCCCTGGATGAGGAGGTCGTACCCGGACCGCTCGCGCCACGGTCCGGTCTGTCCGAACGCCGAGATCGCGAGGTAGATCAGGTCCTCGTTGTGCTCGGTGAGCGTGTCGTAGTCGACGTCGAGTCGCTCTGCGGTGCCCGGGCGGAAGTTCTGGATGAAGATGTCCGCCTCCTCGACGAGTTCGTACAGCGCCTCCTTCGCGTCGTCGTTCTTCAGGTCGAGTTCGAGGCTCTTCTTCCCGTAGCTCAGGGTCCAGTAGTACGGCGACTCCCCCTTGATGAACGGCGGGCCGGAGTGGCGGACGGCGTCGCCGTAGCCGGGCTGTTCGATCTTGACGACCTCCGCCCCCTGATTCGCGAGCATCGCCGAGCAGAAGCCACCGGTGACGAACGTCGAGAGGTCGAGAACGGTGACGCCGTCGAGGATCCGTCCGCCGCCGGTGGGACCGTCGGCCCTAGTGTTGTCGGCTCCGGTGTCGCCAGTGTCGTTGGCCCCAGTGTCGTCGGCTCTGGTGTCGCTAGTGTTGGTGTCGCCAGTGTCGGTGTCGCCGGTATCGGTCATCGAGCCACCTCGTCCGAGATACGGAATCGTCTCATAGGTGTGTGTACGGTTTGTTTACCGATTGGTAAAACTATCGGCGTCGACCGTGATATTCGTTGGACCCACTTCGATGGACGGAGGCGCAGTAGTCAGACGTTGTCAGGAAGCCAGGAGGGATCGGCCGTCGATCTCCCGAAAGCCGATCGGGAGCCCTCCCCCCACCCCTTCGTTTCGAGTGGAACCGCGAAGATCGACGGGGTGGTCGATAGGTATCCGCGGTGGATCTAGACGCTCCCAGATAATTCAAGGAAAGAATAGTAATAAAATAACTATGCCACAACAAATATAATATTAGAGGGATTGCCGAGGGTACTATTATATTGTATTTGTAATAAAACCACCGGTATACAACTCACAGCTCAGGACCCCCACCCACCCGTCTGCCGTTCCACCCGAAACGAAGGGGTGTGGGGGTGTACCCGATCGAACCGCCTCGCCGGACTCGGAGACTGTGGGCCCGAGCCGGGGAGTCGAAACCGATCGACGGACCTCGCAGTCGGGATACCAACGGTCACGACGCGATCGCAAGATCTTCGAATCAGCCGTGTCAGGGGTTAAAAGTCGCTATATCAAGTGATCTTAGTCAAAGAGGAACGGGATCTCGTCGCTCGTCGTTTCTAGTTCCACGCCCTCTCGACCCGTTCGACCGCCCCTTCGGTAGACCCGAACCGCCTCTCGACTGCCTCGACATCTCGTGAGAGAGGGACGTTTCAACTCCAGAGAGGAACACTTTTGTACCGTCTCTTCATCTGGTTCGACTGTATCAACTGGACGTGGTCGGTCTCGAATCCGACCGCGAATGCGTATTTCCGACCGGAGACGGCCTCTCAAGCGTCCTGCTCGACCGTCTCCACCTGAAACAGAGGGGTTCACATGGACGAAGGAGATCACACACCGCGGGCCGACGGCGGCACCGATCCGGACGACGACGAGACGGATCACAGCAGCGACTCCGACCCAGGCGACTCCGGTGTCGGTAACTCCGACACCGACGACCCTGACCTCGAAGATTTCCACCCCGACGATCCGACGGGATCCGACCACGACCTCGGTGACCGCAACACCGACGCGGGATCGGAACTCGGTCAATCGGGCACCGATCTCGGTCAATCGGGCACCGATCTCGGTCAATCGGGCACCGACCTGAACCAATCAGACGACAATCTGGACCAATCGGACTCCTCGAGCGACGCTCGACCCGAAACGGCGGGGCTCGACAACGGCGGTCGCGACCGGTCGTCGCCCGACGTCGACTTCGACGGTGTCGTCCTCGACGACGACGAGGACAGTCAGGGCCTGTTCGACGACCTCCTCTCCGGTGAACCGATCTTCGAGAACAAGGAGGTCCTCCGTCCCTCGTACACCCCGCACGAGCTCCCGCACCGCAACGACCAGATCAACCGGATGGCGACCATCCTCGTCTCCGCCCTCCGCGGCGAGACCCCGTCGAACATCCTCATCTACGGGAAGACGGGGACCGGCAAGACCGCCTCGGCGAAGTTCGTTTCCCAAGAGCTCGAGTCCACCTCCCAGAAGTACGACGTTCCCTGCGAGGTCGAGTACATCAACTGCGAGGTGACCGACACCCAGTACCGCGTCCTCGCCCAGCTCGCGAACACGTTCATCGAGGAGAACCAGGCGGTGATCGCCGACCGCTTAGAGCGGCTCGAAGGCCTCCGCGAGGACGCGACGGACGCCGAAGGAAATCCGATCGGCGACGCCACCGCCGCCCTCGCCGCCACGGAGTTCGACTCTGTCGACGAGCTCGACGACCGGATCGAAACCCTCGAAGACGACGCCGACGAGATGGAGGAGGTCCCGATGACCGGGTGGCCCACCGACCGCGTTTACTCCACGTTCTTCGAGGCGGTCGACTACCACGAGCGCGTGGTCGTGATCATGCTCGACGAGATCGACAAGCTCGTCGAGAAGAGCGGCGACGACACGCTGTATAACCTCTCCCGGATGAACTCCGAGCTCGACCGCTCTCGGATCTCGATCATGGGGATCTCCAACGACCTGAAGTTCACCGACTTCCTCGACCCCCGCGTCAAATCGAGCCTCGGCGAGGAGGAGATCGTCTTCCCGCCGTACGACGCGAACCAGCTCCGCGACATCCTCCAGCACCGCGCCGACACCGCGTTCAAACCCGACGCGCTCACCGACGACGTGATCCCGCTCTGCGCCGCCTTCGCCGCGCAGGAACACGGCGACGCGCGACGCGCGCTCGACCTCCTCCGCACCGCGGGCGAGCTCGCGGAGCGCTCGCAGGCCGAGATCGTCGCGGAGAAACACGTCCGACAGGCCCAGGACAAGATCGAACTCGACCGCGTCGTCGAGGTCGTCCGCACCCTCCCCACCCAGAGCAAGATCGTCCTGTTCGCCGTCATCCTCCTCGAAAAGAACGGCGTCCACAACATCAACACCGGAGAGGTGTTCAACATCTACAAGCGGCTCTGCGAGGAGATCGACGCCGACGTCCTGACCCAGCGGCGCGTCACCGATCTCATCAGCGAACTCGACATGCTCGGCATCGTCAACGCCGTCGTCGTCTCGAAGGGACGCTACGGTCGGACGAAGGAGATGGGCCTCTCCGTGCCGGTCGAAGAGACCGAGGCGGTGCTCCTGTCGGACTCGCGGCTCGGCGACATCGAGAACGCGCAGCCGTTCGTTCAGGCCCGGTTCGACAACTGACACCGGTCGACGCACCGAGCGCTACGCCGCGGGGCTCGACGACGTGAGGCCAGGTCTCACCGCCGGGAGGGCGCTCCCGACCGTCCGCGTTATCGCCTCGTTCAGCTCTACCTGCCCCGTCGCGATCAGCCGGATGTATCCGAGATACGGGACCCGGAGGCGGGCCACCCCCTTGATCCATTCCGCTTTGACCGGCGGCGAGAGACCGCTGGCCTGGTCGTAGGCCCCGTTGTTGTCCCCGAGCGTGATGTACCCGTCGTGCGGCGCCGGACAGTTAGCGAGCGATCCGCAGCCGATGGCGTCGTGGTAGCGCTCGTCGGCGCGGTCGTACCAGTTCTCGCCCTCGGTAACGTGGAACATGGCTCGGTGGATGATCGGGGACCCGGTCCGCCCCGGAGGCGCGTATATCATCACCGACCCGTAGGAGCCGAACGTGCGGTAGTCGACCTCCTGGCCCACCTGGTAGGTGACGACGCCGACGCCGTTTTCGGCCGCATCCGGCGCGAGCCTGCCGGGCTCGGTGACGAACACCAGGTCGCCGACCCGCATGTTCGGCTCCATGCTCCCCGACTCGACGGCGACCATTGGCGGCCACACGCCGCTGACGCCGAACAGCAACAGTCCGATCAGGAGGACGACACCGACGCTCGCTAACATCTCCCGGATCCACATCAGCGCGCCCTCCCGGTCGTGACGGAACCGGTGTAGAAGCGACTCGTCGGCGGTCGTCGTCTCTTCCGTCTCGAACGCGGGACCTCCCACCGATTCCGGTGCGCCCTGCGCTTCGCTCCCGATGTCGGATTCGCCGGAAACAACGGCTCCCCCGGATGATTCGGGCTCGTCCCCGAGGTCGACTTCGCGCCCGGTCTCGGGACCGTCGCCCGAGCCACCGGAGACCGCGCGGTCGGATTCGTCGGGAACCCCGTCATCCGACCCATCGGATGTCGCCCCCGAGTGATCTTCGGTCCGCTCGTCTCGACCGGCCGACCCGTCGGTGTCTGTCGGCCGATCCCCTTCGTCCATTACGTCGCCTTTGGAGGGTTCCGTTCATAAGCTTCCGGGTCGCGCGGATTCGCCCTCGCTCGCGGCCCCGCGCGTTCGCCCCTCCGACGCCTCCGGAACGGTTTTGCCCGCGACCCTCCTTTCGGGTATCGTGCCGCTGGAGTCGAACGCGCGGATCGCGAAAGCCCTCGCCGAGCGCGGCTACAACGCCGAGCGCGAGGCGGTCACCCTCCTCGCGGGCGCGGCCGACCCGAGCGCCGCCGTCGCGGCCGCCGTCGACCGCGCCCCGGACGACGCTCTCCGGATCACCGCCGACCACGTCCGCGATGCGATCGACGGGACCGGCGAATCGACCGCGTCCACCGACAGAAACGGAAGATCTCCAGTTGAAACAAGGGGGTCTGCGGACACCGAATCCCCGGAGACCGAGGCCGCCCCGGGGGGCGCGACGAACAACGCTATCGACGCCGCGGCCGCCGACTCCCCGCCCGCCGACGCCGCGACCGCCGACTCCCCGCCCGCCGACGCCGCGACCGCCGACTCCCCGCCCGCCGATCCCGTAACCGACGATTCCGAGCGCTCCCGCGACCCCGACCTGCGCGACCTGGAGGTCGGCAACGACATGACCGGCCGGAGCACGGGGACCGGCGAGTACGCCGACTTCGTCACGACGTTCCGCGACCGCTACGAGCGGCTCTCGAAGATCCTCCGCGGCCGCGTCAACCACCGGCCCGCGGAGGCGATCGCGGACATGCCGGGCGGCAGCGACGCCGCGATGATCGGCCTCGTCAACGACGTGCGCTCCACGAAGTCCGGCCACTGGCTGATCGAGTTAGAGGACACGACCGGGACGTTCCCCGCCCTCGTGATGAAGGACAAGGGCCTGGCCGACGTCGTCGACGAGATCCTGTTAGACGAGTGCGTCGCGGTCGAGGGGACGCTCGCGGACGACGCCGGCATCCTCTTCGCGGACTCGCTCCACTTCCCTGACGTTCCCCGCACTCACCGCCCGGGCGGGGCCGACCGCCACGTCCAGGCCGCGCTGATATCCGATGTCCACGTCGGCAGCGACGAGTTCCTGGCCGACGCGTGGCACAGCTTCACCGACTGGCTCCACACGCCCGAGGCCGACCCGGTCGAGTACCTGCTGCTCGCGGGCGACATGGTCGAGGGCGTCGGCGTCTATCCCGACCAGGACGAGGAGCTCGAGATCGTCGACATCTACGAGCAGTACGAGGTCTTCGCGGAACACCTCAAGGAGGTGCCGGCCGACACCGATATCGTGATGATCCCGGGCAACCACGACGCGGTCCGCCTCGCGGAGCCGCAGCCCGGGTTCGACGACGAGATCCGAGAGATCTTGGACGTCCACGACGCGCAGATCGTCTCGAACCCGGCCACCGTCTCGGTCGAGGGCGTCGAGGTGTTAATGTACCACGGCGTCTCGCTCGACGAGGTGATCGCGGAGCTGCCCGAGGAGAAGGCGAGCTACGACGAGCCGCACAAGGCGATGTACCAGCTGTTGAAGAAGCGCCACGTCGCGCCGCAGTTCGGGGGCCACACGCGGGTCGCGCCCGAGGAGCGCGACTACCTCGTCATGGAGGACGTGCCCGACGTGTTCCACACCGGCCACGTCCACAAGCTCGGCTGGGGGAAGTACCACAACGTCCTCGCGGTCAACTCCGGCTGCTGGCAGGCACAGACCGACTTCCAGAAGTCCGTCAACATCGACCCCGACGCCGGCTACGCGCCCATCCTCGACCTCGACACCCTCGACATGACGGTCCGTAAGTTCTCGTAGGGCGGCGCGTCCGCCGGGCCGCGTTCCGAGCCGCCCGCGACCGCTACCGGTCGATCTCTACCCGCCCGCTCGTCGCGTCGTTGAGGCGCTCGCGAAGCGGGTCGACCTCCGCGACCGGCACCCGAAGGTCGAACCGGACGCGCTCGCCGTAGTCGGCGTCGAACTCGACGCCGGTCGACTCGATCACGCCCCTGACCGTCCCGGAGTCGTCGTACTCGGTCTCGACGACGAGAGTGCGGTGGGGCCGCTCCTCGATCACGCCGGCGCCGTCGACCCCTTCCTTCACCGCTCGCGAGTAGGCGCGCGCGAGCCCGCCGACCCCGAGGTTCGTCCCGCCGTAGTACCGCGTCACCACCGCGGCGACGTTCCGGACCTCGCGCTGCTGGAGGACGTTCAGCGCGGGCTTGCCCGCGGAGCCGGTCGGCTCGCCGTCGTCCGACGAGTACTCCCTGAGCATCGGCTCCGAGCCCGGTGCGCGCTCCGAGGGCTCGCCCGCGGGCACCCGGTACGCGGGCACGTTGTGGGTCGCGTCGCCGTACTCCTCGCGGACGTCCGCGACGAACGACTCCGCCGCGTCGACCGTGTCGACGGGGGCGACGTGCCCGAGGAACTCCGAGTCGCGGACCTCGAACCGCGCGGTCGCGCGCTCGGCCACCGTCCGATACGCGCCGGTCACGACGGCTCCTCCTCGGCTTCCTTCCGTTTCCCCTCCTCGGCTTCCTTCTTTTCCCTCTCGTCCGGCTCCTCCCCTCGCCGCCGCTCGACGGCGACGCTCGTCGGCGGCGCGAGGCGGTAGAGCGCGAGGTAGGCGCCGACGCCGACGACCTCGACGATCACCGCGACGACCGCCAGCGGCTCCGCCGCCAGCGCCGCGGCCGCGTCGCCCCCGTGCCACGCGAGGAACCCGCCGAGGAACGCCCCGAGCGTCCCCGCGCCGAGCGCGTACAGCCGCCGGTACTCCCCGCCCCGGAGGGTCGCGACGGCGACCGCGGCCGCGAGCGCGCTCCCCGCGAGGAAAAAGTAGGGACGCGCGTCCGGCGGCGATCCCAGCCGCGGCCACGCCCACAGCAGGTGGACCGCCGCGGCGACGACCGTGGCCTGGACGGCGATCCCGCGCAGCAGTCGCTTCTTCGGGGTGTTTCGCCCTCTTGCGTCAGTTCCGCCCACGGGGTCCGGCTCGGGGCTCGGGTCGCGCTCGTCGCTCATCTGGTCACCGCCGTCGAATCGGCGCTCACTCCCACGGGTGGTTCCCGGGCGCGTCGGGCCAGAGGGGGTACCAGTAGGACTCGTCGTCCTCTAAGCCGAGCTCCCCGTCGAGGACCGACTGGAGTTTGAACTCTATCCGCTGGTTCCGGTCGTTCGTCCCCCGCGGCGCGAACGGGTAGTACGCGCCGCGCCGGAACGAGTAGATCCAGTAGGCCGGACCGTCGTCGTTCTCGAAGCCGAACACGGCCGCGAGCAGCCGCGACCCGAACCCCTCCTCGATGAACTGGTCGGCGGCGAAGTGGACGCTGGTCACCAGGTCTTCCGGGTCGTCGTCCTCTAAGACGAACCACTGGTAGCCGTGGTCGTCCTCGTGGCGGTGAAAGCCGGTTCCGGTCTCTATCTCGCCGGCGTCCAGAATGGCCTCGACGGTCTCGACCGCCTCGTCGAAGCGGGTGCTGTCCATCCCGGAGAAGCAGAGCGCGGCCTCCCCGCAGTGGTCGTACCGGAGGTCAGCCTCCATCGTCATGTACGCGGTCGACATCCCGAAGAGGTCCTCGGGGTCCGCGTCGCGGGTCGCGTCGGTCTCGGCGCTCGTCCCGAGCACGGCCCGGATCGTGTCGAAGATGCCCATCTGGTCTGGCCTACGGACGGCGGGGTTTAGGGCGTTTCTCTCGGCGGGTCCGCGTCGCGTCTCGCCGGTAGTCGAATCTCCGTCGCGTCTCCCCGGCGAGTCACGTCTCCACCGCGTCTCCCCGGCGAGTCACTCCTCGCCGTCGACCCGATCGAAATACGTCAACACGCCGCGCGCGTTCAGGCTCGTGTTCGCCCTGGCGCGCTCGGGGTTCCAGTAGTCGACGTCGCGGCTCGCCGCCTCGAAGTGGTCGACGACCGCCTCGTCGTCACCGAGTTCGGCGCGCTTCTCGCGGACGCGCTCGACCCACTCGACGTACGCCCGCTTCGCCTCGCCGATCAGGTCCGCGTCGCAGTCCCGCGGGCCGAAGTGGCCGAAACAGAGCGTGTCGGGGTCGAGCTCCTCGATCAGTCGGATGTCGTCGAGGCACTGCTCGAAGTCGAACTGCGGCGGCGGCGTCGTCGGCGTCACGGCGTCGACCTCGGGGACGTAGATGCCGGCGGCGTCGGCGGCGAACACGACGCCGGCGTCGGGGTCGTGATAGATCGCGTGGTGGGGCGCGTGACCGGGCGCGTCGTGAACGACGAGCTCGCGGTCGCCGAGGTCGATCCGGTCGCCCCCGCTCACCCCTTCGATCCGATCGTCGGGGATCGGTTTCGGCTCCGCGTAGTACTCCCACTGGTCTCCGACCGCCGACTTGGTGCCGGCGACGAGCGCCCCCGGGTCGACGAGGTGCCGGACGCCCTTCTCGGGCACCCGGACCGCCGCGTTCGGGTACCGCGCCGCGAGGTAACCCGCCCCCCCGGCGTGGTCGAGGTGGGCGTGAGTCGGCAGGATCCACGCGAGCTCCTCGCGGTCGATCCCGATCGCCTCGATGCTCTCGAAGAGGACCTCCCGGTTCGCCCCCGTCCCGGTGTCTATCACGATCGGTCGCTCGGCGTCGTACACGTAGACGGCGCCGTACTCGTCGGTGTCGAACATGCCGGTGTCGTGGACGTACAGGTCCTCGACGCCCCGGACCGGTTCGAACTCGCCTGCGCGCATACCGGACGAGGGACCCGGGGGCACTTCTAGCGATCGGTCGTCGGCCGGACCGGTGACGTCCGCCTCTTAAGACTCCGAAACCGCCGGAGACCCCTTAGCTCGGGTCCACGTTCACCGTTCTCTTGTTCTGGAACACCTTCGGCGAGAGTAGCGTTCGCGACTCGCGCGCGTCGAGCCCGACTCGGATGCGGTCGGTGAGCTCGTCCAGGTGTTCGATGGACCGGCAGACGAACTCGATTCCGATGTCGGCCCAGGTCGCTCCGGTTCCGGAGACGATGTACGGCGCGTAGAGCGGCTCAAGCTCGAGGAGGTTGTCGACGACACCCTCGTAGCTGTTCTCCAGATTCGAGAGTCCTAGGAACCCCCGATACCATCCGAGCGACTCCACGTCAGGGAGGGCCGTGTAGCCGAGGATCACGCCATCTTCTTCGAGTTCGTCGATGATTTCCGCGGCTTCTCCCGTTGCGATGTCCGCTCGCTCGGCGACCTTTCCCGGCCGGTTGCGGAGGTTGCCGTCCGCCTGAAGCACGCTGAGCACCTCGCGTCGGTCGTCGTCGAGGCCGCAAACCGGCTGTCCGTACTGATTTTCCTCGACGTCGGCCCCGTTCCATCGGTACCGCTCGTTTATCCGATAGGTGCTCGTCTCCCGTAGGGACGGATACTTCGGGTTCGTGATGAGGTTCTGTGCGAACCGGTCGAGGCGCTCCTCGCTTTTGCTCACCTTCCGGAATATCATGTCGTAGTTACCGAACCCGACCATCGCGAGCTGCGACCCTCCCCAGTCGTTGAACTCCGGCACTCCGTTCCGCAGGGTGTCGTCGTAGTTGTCTATCGCACCGATGAAGTGGTACGAGGACTCCTCGTGCCCGACCGCAGCCGGGTCGACGACCGCGGCGTACGAATCGACCAACCCGCGGTCATGTATCACCTCCCGTGCCTCGTCAACCGCCGCTGGACCGAGTCCGGTCCGCTCCGCGATCGCCTCGGTGTCGAGGGTAGCGTTCCGTCGGAGCTGTTCCAACACCGCTATCGTGTCGTCGCTCGCCGCCATGATGTTTATAATCCAACACCACCAGACATTAATTATCTTATGGCTGACACCGATCCGTCTGCGACGAACTCCACACGCATCCTCGGCGAGTTTCCCGACGAGGGTCCGGTGAGGGAGTTCGCAACCGCGGTATCGAACTGCGAACAGGAACTGATGTCGTTTCGGGCCGCGGTCACCGAGGTCCAGTCATCCACATTCGGACTGCGTACTGTCTGTTCTCTGAACGAGATCCAGGAGGAGCACGATCAGACAATTCAGCGGATTGCCGAACTCAGATCGGCCTGTATCGAAGAGTCGCTGTCACCGGTGTCGGAAATCGAAACCACGAGATCGGCCGACCAAAAGTTCAGCTCGTTCGTCCGTGACGAAACGGCGACCGACGCCGTCGAGTCCCTCGACGAGACGGCCGCGCGGATCGAACGACAGATCGAGAACAAGCGGACGGTCGCAATCGCACGGCTCAGCCTGACCGTTGCGGTCATCTCGCTTCTCGTCTCCATACTGAGCCTCTTCTCCGGTGGACTCGGTCTGTTCTGACTCTGTAAACTATGAGGCCCCAGTCGAGACGGGGGCTTATTGTCGTGCCGCCCGAGGGATCGGTATGCGAGTGCTCGTCACCGGCGCGACCGGATTCGTCGGGAGCCGGCTCGTCCCGGCGCTCCTCGATCGCGGCCACGAGGTGGTCGCGCTCGTCCGCGACGCCGACGGCTACGACGCGCCCGAGGGCGTCTCGGTCGTCGAGGGCGACCTCCTGGAACCGGAGACGCTCCCGCCCGCCTTCGAACTCGACGGCGAGGCGGTCGACGCCGCGTACTACCTCGTCCACTCGATGGACGGCGGCCCCGGGTACGAGGAGCGCGACCGCAACTGCGCGACCAACTTCGCCGCGGCCGCGTCCGAGGCGGGGATCGACCGGATCGTCTACCTCGGCGGGCTCGGGGAGGACCGCGAGGAGCTCTCCGAGCACCTCCGGTCGCGCCGCGAGGTGGAGCGGATCCTTGCCGAGGGCGACCCGGCGCTCACGACGCTCCGGGCCGCGATCATCATCGGCGCCGGCAGCGCCAGCTTCGAGGTGATCGCCGGGCTCGCGCGACGGCTCCCGGTGATGGTCACCCCGAAGTGGGTCGACACGCTGTGTCAGCCGATCGCGGTCGCGGACGTGATAGCGTACCTCGCCGGCGTCCTCGACGTCCCCGAGACCGCGGGCGAGACCTTCGAGATCGGCGGGCCGGAGGTGTTGACGTACGCCGAGATCCTCCGCCGGACCAGGCGACAGCTCGGGGGCGGGCTCCGGATCGTCAGGGTGCCGGTGTTGAGCCCGGGGCTGTCCGCCCGGTGGCTTCGACTCGTCACCGACGTGAACCCGTACCTCGCCCGCTCGCTGGTCGAGGGGCTCCGCAACACCGTGATCGTCGAAGACGATCGGATCCGCGAGTTCGTCGCCGTGGAGCGGACCCCCTTCGAACTCGCGGTCGCGCGGGCGCTGACCGAGTCGCGAGGTTCCGAGCGATCCCGACTGAGCGCGCTCCCCGGGGTCTCCTCGTGAGCCGCAACTACGGCGAGACGTGGGTGTACGAGAGCCTCGTCGGCGGGATCCCCGGCCTGGGGATCTCCCGGACGCTGGCGGTCGCGATCCAGTTTGCCCTCTTCGAACTGGGGGTGGTGACGCTCGGCTGGTACTACGGGACCTGGAACGCCGTCGCCCCCGGGACGGTCGCCGTCGTCGTCGCCGCCGTCGGGAGCGTCGAGATGCACCGACTGGGCGCGAAAAACCGGCTGCTCGGGACGCCCCCCGAACACAAGCGGCTGCTGTTCGGGTCGAGCATCGAGATCGTGTTGGGCGTGCTGGCGTTCATCGCGCTGGTGACGTACCTGTTCGCGTGGGACGGCACACTCATCGATCGGCTCTTCGGCCCGGATCCGCCGATTCCGGTCGTCTACCTCACGCTGCTCGTCCTCTGGGATCTCACGTACCGTATCGGCACCTCGTGGTGGAGCGCCGTCGTCGCGCTGTGGCGCGCGGTCCACGTCGACCTCCCGGCCGACGAGCGGTCGACGGTCCGTCGACTCGACGCCGAGAATATCGGCTTCTCGGCCGTCCAACTCGCGCTCGTGCCGTTCCTGCTCACCGAACCGGTACTGCTCGGCGCGGTGGTGGGTCACGTCGTCGCGGTCGCGGTCGTCTGTACGGCGGCCATCCTCCTCTCGTGAGCGTCACGACGTCGCTCGCGAGCGTCGGGACCGGCGGCGTTCGACCGATCGCTATCGATCGCTATCGAGAGTCGAGTCGTCGCTAGCGGCGTTCGAGAACGGAATCAGAAGGCGCGGCGCCCCAGCGGCCGCGTCACTTCTCTTGAAGCTCTTCGAACTTGTCGAGGAGTGCCTCCGTCGAGTCGCCCGAATCGTAGGTCAGGGACCCGGAGTACTCGGGCCGCTCCGCGTCGAAGTCGGCGTCGACTTCGCTGGTCTTCTTCTCGCGACGCTCGTGTTCCGCCTCATCATAGGCACCCATTGACATGGTACAGTCACACTTGGCCGTTTCCTGTAATATACCTGTCGCCAAAAGCATCATAAACCGTGAACGTCCGGGTCCGCCCACCGGAATCGATTAACCTCGGGGCGTGATACCACACGTCCGTGGCACAACCGCTCCGTTTCAGGCGTTCGCCCGGTCGGTGGGGTCCGGACCGAGTCCGTTCGCAGATCGGCCGACCGCTCGACGAGAGCCTCGGAGCGACCGCCGGCGCCCCGTGGTTCGCGCCGCCCCCCGATTACGAGGCGCGCCGGTTCGACATGGACGACGGGTCGTTCGCGCTGTTCTGCTGGACCGGCGACGACGCGGACCCCCCGCCCGACGCCGACGGAGGGCCGACGGGGTACTGGCTCGGTAACACGGAGACGCCGAGCGAACTCTGGCGGACGGACAAGTACGGCTTCGACGAGGTCCCGTACCCGGTCTCGCGGTGGGCCCAGCGGGAGCTGCTCGCCGGGCTCCACGACGACGAGCCGTGGCTTGCCGACTACCCGCACGTCTCGTGGTACTTCCTGCCCGTGTTCTGCTCGAAGGACGGCGCGGAGACGAGCCGTGCGTTCTTCCGCGAGCACGCGGCAGGGTTCCCGGACGCGACCCGCGAGTCGGGGACCGGATTCGTCGAGGAGACCCTCCGGCCGGGGACGCTCGACGACTACCGCGAGGTCATGGCCGGGAAGCTCGGCACCTCCGCCTCGCGGGACCTCGTCCGGATGAGCGCGGCGATAGCCGAGTTCACCGCGGCCCGGATCCTCACCGAGGCGAGCTACGAGGTCACCCCGGAGATCGAGGTGACGACGGGCCACTCGCTCGACTTCCGCGCGACGGACCCCGAGACGGGCGCCGGCCGGCTCGTCGAGGTGACGCGCCCGCAGCCGACCGCCGGGCGCTCCGCGAGCGACCCCGTCGCCGCCGTCCGCGACACCGTCGAGACGAAGACGAGCGGGCAGCTCGCGGCCCACGCGGGCGGCGTCACGCTGTTCGTCGACTGCTCGTCGTTCCCGGCCGACGAGTGGGCGGCCGTGCGCGAGGCCGAGCCCGCGGTCCGTCACAAGCCAGCGGTCGTCTACCGCGCCGACCCCGGCGGCTCGATAGAAGGGTATCAGCAGGGGTCGGTCCCGCTCGACCTCTCCGGGGCCGTCGACCTCGACCCGTAGCCGCGTCGCTCTGCGGGACGGGACGCTTCGCGATCGGCCTTCGAAAACGGGGGTACGGACTCCGGTCGGTTCGGCGCGTCAGAACGAGACCGGCGAGGGCCCCTCCTCCGCGTCGGTGGTCGGGTCGCGGTCCGAGTAGAACCGGCGACCGACGCCGCGGTGACAGACGCCGGCGCGGATCGCGGTGAACACGTCCTCCGCGTCCTCGAACGTCTGATCGCCGAACCGCTCCAAGACGTCGCCGAGCCGCTCGGACCCATTCGCGAGCTCTACGGTCGCGTTGCCGTGAGCCGCGATGATCTCCTCAGAGGTGGTCGGGTACTGGTGCCGTTCGAGTCGGTCGTCGACGCCGTTCAAGCGCATCAACGGACGGAAACCGCCGACGGTTCTTAATGATTGTCCATGTACGACCTTAGTCGGAGGGAACACCTTATACTGCCTTATATTCGATCTTTCCCGGCCGCGGTCGGGACCGCCGCCGCTTAGTGTCGGGCGCGGCTATTCGCCTTCATGCCCGTCGATTCCGTCGATTCCGTCGATTCCGACGCCCCCGGCGATCCCGTCGTCGCCGACCTTCACGCGCACACGACCGTCTCGGACGGGACCCTGACCCTCGACGAGGTGCCCGCGGCCGCCCGCGAGGCGGGCGTGGACTGGGTCGCCGTCACCGACCACGACCGGATCCACCCCGGTCTCGACGCGCCGGTCGTCGAGCGCGACGGCGTCCGGATCGCCCGCGGGATCGAACTCCGCGTCGACGCCGGCTTCGAGCGCCTGGACCTCCTCGGGTACGGCGTCGAGCACACCGACGCGCTCGACGCGGAGATCGACCGCCTCCAACGCGACCGCCGCGAGCGCGGCGCCGCGATCCTCGAGTCGGTCGAGGACCGTCTCGGCGTCGACCTCGACGTCGAGCCCCGCGCCGGACTGGGACGACCGCACATCGCCCGGGCCATCGACGCGTCCGACGCGCCCTACGACTACGCCGAGGCGTTCGACGAGCTGATCGGGAACGACGGTCCCTGCTACGTCGCCCGCGACGTGACGCCGCTCGACGAGGGGCTCGACCTGCTCGCGGACGCCTGCGCCCTCGTCGGGCTCGCGCACCCGTTCCGGTACGACCGCGTCGACGAGGCGCTCGGCGTCGCCCGCGACCGCGACGCGGTCGAGGCGGTCGAGCGCTTCTACCCGTACGACCGCGCGGTCGACGACGCGCGGATCGACCGCCTCGCCGCTGAGAACGATCTGCTCAGAACCGGCGGGACCGACGCGCACGAGCGGACGCTCGGCGTCGCTGGGCTGACGGTCTCTGCGTTCGACCCCGTCCGCGAGCGACTGCCCGAGCCGGTCTCGGTCGAGGAGCTCGCGGCCGGAGACCCTCCCGCCCCGGCCGCCTCCGACGAACAGGATTAAGCCCGCCCCGAACGGAGTGGCGCGTATGCGGTGTCACTACTGCGACCGGGAGGCCACGTACGAGGCGGAGCAGCGCGGCGTGGTCGTCGGCCTCTGCGAGTCCCACTTCAAACAGCGCGTCGAGGAGCTCGCGGAGTCGGACGAGCTCGCGGCGCTCCGCGACCGGATCGACATCGAGTCGTCCGAGTAGTCGCGGCGCCCGGATCCCCTCCCCGTCGAGCGACCCCTCTCACCGTCGAGCGACCCCTCTCACCGTCGAGCAACCGCCGAGCCGGCCGAGTCCGAGCCGACCGGAGCCGAGACGAACGCTAAAAGGCCGCGCGGGACCAACCGGTCGGTATGGACCTCACGGACCGGCCGCGCCGCCTTCGAACCGACGGCGTTCGCCCGCTCGTCGCCGAGACCGACCTCTCGGCGTCGGACCTGGTCGCGCCCGTCTTCGTCGACGCGACGACCGACGAGCGCGTGCCCATCGAGACGATGCCCGGCCACGAGCGCGTCCCGGTCGACGAGGCGGTCGACCGCGTCGCGGAGATCCGCGAGACCGGCGTCGAGGCCGTGATCCTCTTCGGCGTCCCGGAGTCGAAGGACGCGTCCGGGAGCCGCGCGTACGCCGACGACGGTGTCGTCCAACGCGCGACACGCCGTCTCTCCGCCGAGACGGACGTCACCGTGATCGGCGACGTCTGCCTCTGCGAGTACACCGACCACGGTCACTGCGGCGTGATCGAGGAGACCGCCGAGTCGGACCCGACGCTCACCGTCAAGAACGACGAGACGCTCGACCTCCTCGCGCGCACCGCCGTCTCGCAGGCCGACGCGGGCGCGGACGTGGTCGCTCCCTCGTCGATGACCGACGGACAGGTGAGAGCGATCCGCGAGGCGCTCGACGCCGCGGGCCACGAGGACGTCGCCGTCCTGAGCTACGCCGCGAAGTACGAGTCCGCCTTCTACGGCCCGTTCCGCGACGCGGCCGACGGCGCGCCCGCGTTCGGTGACCGCCGACACTACCAGATGGACCCCGCGAACCGCCGCGAGGCGCTCCGGGAGGCGCGGCTCGACGCCGAGCAGGGGGCCGACGTGTTGATGGTGAAGCCCGGGCTGCCGTACCTCGACGTCGTCGGCGACCTCCGGCGGGAGTTCGACCGCCCCATCGCCGCGTACAACGTCTCGGGCGAGTACGCGATGCTCCACGCCGCCGCGGAGAAGGGGTGGCTCGACCTGGAGGCGACCGCGCTTGAGTCGCTCACCGCGCTCAAGCGCGCGGGCGCGGACCTGATCGTCACGTACTTCGCCGAGGACGTGGCCGATCACTTGTAAATAGAGCCGAGTAAGGGCGACACGCTTCCTCAATCATTCACCCCGGCGCGCGCCTGCGAGCGGCCGGAGCGAAGCGGAGGCCGCGAAGCAGCGCGTGCGAGGGACGCGGCGAACGCGAGCGGCGAAGCCGCGAAGCGTGAGCCGCGAGGCTGGGGAGGGGTGAGGTGCTGTGCGGAGCGGCGCGGGGCGGGACTCAAAGGGGCAGCCGCGAGGGCGAAGCACGGCGACGGAAGCACCGCAGCGAGGGAGCGTCAGCGACCGAGCGACCGAGGAGCGTGGTTCGAGACGCCGAAGGCGTCTCGTCATCGCCAGAAATCGGAGATTTCTGGCTAGCAGTCAGAACGCTCCGCGTTCTGACGACATCACGAAAGGCGCGGAGCGACTTTCGAACGACACCGAGCCGCGCGAGCCGTCGTGGCTGGGGCTTTGGAAGTGTTCTCCCTCGACACACAGCAACCTCTCGGATCTCGAACCCTCTACACCACCTGTTCGCCGTCGTCGTCGTACACTTCGATGGCGTCGACCGGGCAGACGCGCGCCGCGAACTTCGCGTCGAACTCCTCGCCGTCGGGCACCTCGACGACGAACAGGTCCTCCTCCTCCTCGGTGCTCCCCTTCAGGTCGGCCTTCCCGTCGTTCAGGTCCTTCTCGAAGGCGTCCCACTCGGCGACGCACTGGAACATCCCGACGCAGGTGTCGCGGTCGAACTCGACGTACATGACCACCGGTTCGGCGAGCCGATACAAAGCGGTGGCGACGAGAGGGGCGAAAGTCCGGCCGATTTGGATTCGCTGACAGGCCACCGGAGAACCGCCCCTTTGAGTCCCGCCCCACACCGCACCTCACGCCTCCCCAGCCTCGCGGCTCGCTCGGGGCTCCCTCCGGTCGCCCCTCACTCACCGCGTCCCTCGCGCGTGCGACTCACGGCCTCCGCTTCGCTCCGGCCGCTCGCAGGCACGCGCCACCGCATTCGGTTTGTCAGTCAATCGCGAGACGTACTACCGGTCTCGCGCGCGTCGACCGCCCTTTTTAAATCTCGCAGGGACCGATCCTCGCCCATGCCCACCGTCTGGCTCGTCGACCGGCAGTTCGACTCGAAAGGGCTCGTGCGGCTCACCTACGCCACAGAGGACGGCGAGCGGATGCACACGAAGGAGCTGGCCGAGCAGCGGCTCGTCACGGGCGACGGGATCACCGCGGGCCGCGAGGTCGAGGAGAGCGCGCTGGGCGAGAGCCCGGCGGACGAGGTCGAGCGGTTCGCGTCCGAGGCGTCGAAGATGGCGGCCGAACACGACCTCGACGACACGGTCTGACCGGCTTTCCACGCACCTCACCGCACCTCGCCGCGCCTGACCGCGCAAAGCCGCCCCACACAACCGAGTCCGTTAAGGGGGAACCGGCGGAACGTGTGCGTGAAATGCCCAGTGGTGAGTACGACCCCGACGCCGTCGAGCCGCGCTGGCAGCGGCGGTGGGTCGACGAGGAGACGTACGCCTACGACGACGACGATCCGACCGATCCGAACACCGTCTTCTCCATCGACACCCCGCCGCCGACGGTATCGGGGAGCCTCCACATGGGCCACCTGTACGGGTTCACCCTCCAGGACTTCGTCGCCCGCTTCGAGCGGATGAACGGCGGATCGACGTTCTTCCCGTTCGGCTACGACGACAACGGCATCGCCTCCGAACGGCTCACCGAGGACGAACTCGACATTCGCCACCAGGAGTTCGAGCGGCGCGAGTTCCAGGCGAAGTGCCGGGAGGTCTGCGCGGGGTACGAGGAGCAGTTCACCGAGAACGTCCAGTCGCTCGGGGTCTCCGTCGACTGGAACCACACGTACCAGACCATCGAGCCGCGCGTCCAGCGCGTCTCCCAGCTGTCGTTCGTCGACCTCTACGATCAGGGCCGCGAGTACCGCGAGAAGGCCCCCGCGATCTGGTGTCCCGAGTGCGAGACCGCCATCTCGCAGGTCGAGACCGAGGACGACGAGCAGGGCAGCCACTTCAACGACATCGCCTTCGGCGTGTCCGGCAGCGACGAGGAGTTCACCATCTCGACGACACGCCCCGAGCTCCTCCCGGCCTGCGTCGCCGTGTTCGTCCACCCGGACGACGACGAGAATCAGGGCCTCGTCGGGGAGTCCGCCGAGGTCCCGCTGTTCGGCCACGAAGTCCCGATCATCGCCGACGAACGCGTCGACATGGAGACGGGCTCCGGGGTCGTGATGTGCTGTACGTTCGGCGACCAGAACGACATCGAGTGGTACCAGGTCCACGACTTAGACCTCCGGGTCGCCATCGACGAGTCCGGGCACATGACCGACGTCGCCGAGGGGTACGAGGGACTACACTCCTCGGAGGCCGGCGAGGCGATCGTCGAGGACCTCGACGAGGCGGGCGCGCTGTTAGACCGCCGCGACATCACCCACACCGTCAACGTCCACGAGCGCTGCGGGACGAGCGTCGAGTTCCTCGTCACCGAGCAGTGGTACGTCGAGATGCTCGACAAGACGGACGAGTACCTCGAGGTCGGCCGGGAGATGGAGTGGTCCCCCGAGAAGATGTTCACCCGGTACGAACACTGGGTCGAGGGGCTCCAGTGGGACTGGCTCATCTCCCGCCAGCGCTCCTCGGGCATCCCGTTCCCCGTGTGGTACTGCGAGGACTGCGGCGAGGAGATCATCGCGGAGAAGGCGGACCTGCCGGTCGACCCGCTCTCGGACGACCCGCCGGTCGACGCGTGTCCCGAGTGCGGACACGAGGCGTTCGAGCCGGAGGACGACGTGCTCGACACGTGGGCCACCTCCAGTCTCACCCCGCTCATCAACGCCGGCTGGGACTGGGACGAGGAAGCGGAGGAGTTCGCGATGGAGCGCCCCGAGCTGTACCGGTTCGACCTCCGGCCGCAGGGCCACGACATCATCAGCTTCTGGCTGTTCCACACCCTCGTCAAGTGCTACGAGCACACCGGGGAGGTCCCGTTCGAGGAGACGATGATCAACGGGCACGTCCTCGACGAGAACCGCGAGAAGATGTCGAAGTCCGTCGGCAACGTCGTCGAGCCGGAGGAAGTCCTCGATGAGTTCCCGGTCGACGCCACGCGCTACTGGGCGGCCGGCACCGCCGTCGGCGACGACTTCCCGTTCAAGGAGAAGGACCTCCGCGCGGGCGAGAAGCTGATCCGGAAGCTGTGGAACGCCTCGAAGCTCGTCGAGTCGCTCGCGCCGGAGCCGTTCCCCGAGGAGCCCGACGACGGGCTCCGCGAGCTCGACCGCTGGCTGCTCGCCGAGCTCGACGCCGAGGTCGAGCGGCTCACCGAGCTGCTCGACGACCGCGCGTTCTCGAAGGCGCGCGACGAGCTCCGGAGCTTCTTCTGGAACACGTTCTGCGACGACTACCTCGAGATCGCGAAACAGCGCGAGGACGACGCCGCGGCGTACGCGCTCCGGACCGCCCACCGCCGGTTCCTGAAGCTGTTCGCGCCCCTCCTCGCGCACGTCACCGAGGAGCTGTGGCACGACATGTACGCCGACGCCGTCGCGGACGCGACCGCCGCGGACGCGACCGCCGCGGACGCGACCGCCGCGGACGCCGACCCAACCGCCCTCGCCGACGGCGCGGGCGACTCGATCCACCTCGCCGACTGGCCCGAGCCGCTGGGGATCGAGGCCGACCGCGACGCGGGGACCGCCGCCACGGCCGTCGTCGGCGCCCTCCGGAAGTACAAGAGCGAGAACCAGCTCCCGCTCACCGCGACGCTCGACGCGGTGGAGGTGTACGCCGACGTGCGCGGCTTCGAGGACGACATCACCGGCGTGATGCACGTCGACGACCTCGCGGTCCACCCCGACGGCGACGCGCCCGTCGAGACGGTGATCACGGGCATCGACCTCGACTACGCCACCGTGGGGCCGAAGTACGGCGACCAGGTCGGTGACATCGAGGCCGCCTTAGCGCAGGGGGAGTACGAGATCGACGGCGACGAGCTTCACGTCGCGGGCGTCACGCTCGTCGACGACGAGTTCGCGGTCGAGGAAGAGCGGCAGTACCGGGGCGAGGGCGAGCTGCTTCAGGCGGACGACGTCGTCGTCATCGTCCGCAACGACGCGTAAGATCCCCCTCCCTTCTCTTCGGTTTCTCCCTCGGTCACAGGTCCGCGCCGACGGCGTCCTCGACGGAGTCGAACCCGTCGCGTTCGAGCAGTTCGACGAGTCCCTCGTTGACGTCGCGCGCGAGTCCCGGTCCCTCGTAGACGAGTCCGGTGTACACCTGGACCAGCGAGGCGCCCGCCCGTATCTTCTCGTAGGCGCCCGCGGCGTCGGAGACCCCGCCCACGCCGATCACCGGCACGTCGGTGCGCTCCGCCACAAACCGGACCCGCTCCGTGGCGAGCGACTCGATCGGCTTCCCCGAGAGGCCGCCGCGTTCGGCCCGATTGTGGCTCCGAAGCGAGTCCGGCCGCGACGTCGTCGTGTTGGTGGCGATGACTCCGTCGAGGCCGAGGTCGTCGACGACTCCCAGCGCGTCCTCGACGGCCGGCTCCGGGAGGTCGGGGGAGAGTTTCACGAGCAGCGGATCCGCGCCGGCGTCGTCGAGCGTCCCGAGGATTCGCTCCAAGGCCTCGCGGTTCTGTAGCTCGCGGAGCCCCGGGGTGTTCGGGCTGGAGACGTTGACGACGAAGTAGTCGCCCGCGTCCGCGACGCGCTCGTACGTGTACAGGTAGTCGTCCGGGGCCTCGTCGAGGGGCGTCGACTTCGACTTCCCGATGTTGATCCCGACGGGCACCTCCGGGAGGGGGTCGCGGTCGAGGCGCTCACCGACCCTGTCGGCCCCCTCGTTGTTGAACCCCATCCGGTTGACGAGCGCCTCGTCTTCGGGCAGTCGGAACAGTCGCGGGCGCGGGTTTCCGGGTTGTCGCTCGGCGGTGACGCCGCCCACCTCGACGTGGCCGAAGCCGAGCGACGCCAGCGCCCGCGGGACGCGCGCGTTCTTGTCGAACCCGGCGGCGACACCGACCGGATTCGGGAAGGACGACCCGACCGCGTCGACCGTGAGCCGCTCGTCGTCGACGACGTATCGATCAGCGAGCGCGGAGCCGACGGGTGTCCCCTGAACGCCGCCGAGCAGTCGATGAATCAGTCCGTGTGCGGTCTCCGGCGGAAGCCGGAACAGCGCCGGTTTCAACAGGTCGTACGCGCCCATCGTCTGACCCTCGTCACGAGCGACAATTAATCCGCCGACAGCGGTCCGCGTGGCGGTCGCTCGGCGGTAAAACCGTATCGAACTCCCGCGGTCCGCGTCAGAAGTCGTGTTCGAGCTGGTCGGGATTGGCGTCCGCCTTCTGAATGATTATCTTCCCGTCTCGGACCCGGACGAACACCTCGTCGCCGATCTCCATGCCGGCGACGGCGAGTTCGTCTTCGTGGAGGTTCACGTGGACGTTGTGGTACTCCCCGTCGTCGTCCTTGGCGCCACTGGGGCTGAGCTTCTTTTTGCGGACCATCGCGGGTGTGCTTGTCGCCCTTCGCCATAGCAGACACATAAGTGTTGTTTACGCGTACTCGGGCTCCGGCGAGTCGCGCGCGTGCCTCGAAAATCCCCGCCCGAACCCCGAACTGGCCTGTCGCGCGCGCCGAACGCTCCTGCGAATCGCCGTCGATCGACCGTCTCCCTCCCGCGCTGGGCCCCAAACCGCCAGCCGCCGCCGAGGTAGTATATAAAAATTGTGGCTCACAGCTTTCATTTCCCCGATATATTTATTACACACTGTGTGCTGGTGTCACACGGAGGCAAAACCATGGTACGTGAAGACGGTAAGCGAAACTTTGCCCTTCGAGAGGAAGACGGATCGGAACCGAGCGAGTTCTCGGGAAACATGCCGCGTCAGGCGGCGCTCAAAGCGGCTCGAACCCTCGAACCGGCGCCCTCTGAGGAGGAGGCGCAGCGAACGACGCTCCGCCTCCGAGAGAAGGGGACCCAGAAGGTCCACGAGTACGAGGGGTGGGCCTGGAAGGACAGCGCCCCCGAAGTCGACGAGGCGGACGACGAGTTCTGGCTCAACGACCTCGACGACATCACCAAGGCCAACGTCTCGAAGCAGGGTATCGAGTACATCGACGAGGAGTAGCTCTCCGGGCGCTCCGATCCCGATCTCTCGTTTTCGACGCCGAGTGACCGGAACGCCCCGGACCTGATCACCGTGTCGACCCACAGACGCCGTCTCCGACAGATCCCTCTCCGTTCCGGATCGATCCGGTCAGTTATCCCGCCTCTTCCGGCATGAAATCGCATGACGTGGCGCCGGTAGTTCGACGGGGTTAAGTACAACCCAGGCATTCGAAGAAATGCGAAGAACGCATCGCGGACTCGGGCCGTTCAACCCGGCCCGGTTTCGCTGGACCCGTACCGTTCCGATGGGTTTATGACCCGTCGCCCGGTACGTTCAGGTCCGCGAGAGATGAGGATCACGCCCCCTGCGCTCCGGCGTAAGCGGTGATCTGATGTGAGCCGT
>NZ_SGXU01000317.1:0-510 GCF_005435015.1 Halorubrum sp. SP9 | reverse complement strand
AAGAGTGGGTCGGTCCGGCTGCCGCCGAACGCGACGGACGAAACGGTGACGCTCGGCTACCAGATCACCAAGATCGACACCTACGACGTCGTCGTCCGGGACCCCGAGACGGGCGAGGAACTCGCCTCGCAGACGGTGACGGTTGCGCCCGGCGACCTCGTCACCGAATTCACCGACCCAGCGGGTGACGACGACGGGCCCGGCGGGTACACCTACCCGACGAACGGCGCGTTCCAGGAGGGCGCGTTCGACCTGCGCTCGTTCCGCGTCCTAGAGACCGACGACCAGTACCGGTTCGTCTTCGAGGTCGAGAACCTCTACGACACGTTCGGGGGGCTCTTCTCGCCGCACTACTTCGTCGTCTACCTCCGCGATCCCGACGCCGACGGCGGGCGGACGACGCAGCTCAACGACCTCTCGATCACGGCCGAGTTCGCGTCGCCGTGGCAGTACCGGGTCGCCGCCAGCGGCTTCGGCGGGAGTGTCGTCGACGCCGACGGGAACGGCCTC
>NZ_SGXU01000316.1:0-510 GCF_005435015.1 Halorubrum sp. SP9 | reverse complement strand
CTGGATCAAGCTCTGAACCGGTGGATTTGTCGGGTCAAAAGACTGATTACCAAGGTGGAATGGTCATTGGAGACCATGGAGGCCCTAATGGGCAGGTGTTCTACGCCGATACAGAACCCGAGCCCAGACAGGGCCCCGTCCAAGGCTCCGAAGGAACTGAGAACCTTGCTTGGTTTCACACGCTCGCACATGGCCTCTTCCCGTACCATCTTAACCTGGTAGCTGACGGCGCGGAGGCGACCGCGGTATACGTCACGGACTACTCCCGTGTTGATTGGGAGATCCCTGAAGACACTGAGCGAAAGAAGATGCCAGCACCGACCGCCCCCGATACATTCGCCGATGCCACGGGCCTCACATACGTCATCGAATCGGATGTAATGGGTGGAATGGGGCCAGATCTCATGCCGTTCTCGGAACCCAGCGAAGCTGAATCGTTCGCTGATAATTACGGCGGACGGACGATCGGGTACGACGACATCGATCGGTCACTCGTTGATGGAATCCAGA
>NZ_SGXU01000315.1:0-510 GCF_005435015.1 Halorubrum sp. SP9 | reverse complement strand
CACCGCTGGTTCCTTCGAGTACGACCTGCGTTTCGGGCTGAGCCACGACAGCCCCCGCCGTCGATAGCGGGCTCGTGATGTCCTTACCGACGGCTCGTTGCCCAATATTCGACGCCCCGTTTTTATCCGCGTTGTCATCCAACCCACAGTCGTGACACTCCAGACGCCCCTGTACCTCACGACTCGTGTTCTTCGATCCACACCGCCAGCACGTCACGGACGTATTGTGCTCCTTTACTGAGATACACTCGCGTCCATCGAGGTGGGCTTTGTATGTGAGAATATTCGCCATTTTCGCGTACGGCATCTTGTGGGTCTTATCGTTCACGTACCGCCCCTCATCATTGTCGACTCGCAACCCAGTCATATCACCGAACACGATGACGGCGTTGCGCTCCTGAGCGCGAGCGATCAGTTCGTTCGCCACCTGATACAACTCGTGTTCGACCGTTCTGGATTCCTTGTCACCGAGGCGCTCCATGACCTGCGCTCCGGAGCGCACCTTCCTCT
>NZ_SGXU01000314.1:0-511 GCF_005435015.1 Halorubrum sp. SP9 | reverse complement strand
GATCTACGCGAACATCGCCCGGACAGCGACCGTGCCAAACAGATTCGAGAGCGATACGAGATTCCGGCGGATGCCACAGTATGTCTCTTCATGGGCAGTAACTACAAGCCGAACGTCGAGGCAGCGAAGAGCGTCTGCGACATCGCACTGGAAATGCGGGATCGAACACCACCCGTTCACTTTCTCGTACTCGGAAGTGTCGGGAATTCACTCAGCGCGGATCGACTCCCGGGGAACCTAACTACGACTGGTTACGTCGAGGAGGATTTCGAGGCGCATTTCGACGCCGCGGACATCGCCTTAAATCCGATGCGCTCCGGCGGGGGTACGAATATCAAACTCATCGACTACTTCGCTCGGAGTCTCCCAGTGGTCTCCACTCCATTCGGCGTCAGGGGGCTAGAGGTTTGTGGTGATAAAGAAGTAGTCGTCGCGGAAATCGACGAGTTCGCCGCGGCGATCGATACACTTCGGGAGGAGCCGAAACGATCAAAGGAACTCGGTGCGGCGG
>NZ_SGXU01000313.1:0-511 GCF_005435015.1 Halorubrum sp. SP9 | reverse complement strand
CTCGCAGAGAGCAATAAAGAGATCAATCGCCGAGAGCAGCGATTGACTGTCCTCAGCCGGGTGTTGCGGCACAACATCCGCAACGACCTCAACGTCATCCACGGCGTGCTCGACACACTCGTAGAGAGCGAGTCGTTGAGCGATGAGGAAGTCGCTCATGTGACCACAGCATTGAAACACGCGAATGCCGTCGTCGAGACGGCGGAGAAGGCCCGCTACATACAACAGACCATCAGCAACTCGGATGTGGAGCCGACGCCTCTCGGGCAGGTGATCGAGCGGGCGGCCACGGAGGCCCGAGCCACGCACCCAGACGCGCAGGTCCAGACTCCTGAGTCGGTCGACCGCGTCGTTCTCGCAGATGTCAACCTCGACGTCGCGCTCGGAGAAGCGCTCCGAAACGGGATCATCCATCAGGACGGCCCGTCGCCAGAGGTCTCGGTGTCGGTGTCAACGCCGACGAGCGATACGGTCCGAGTCGAGGTCTGGAACGACGGGTCGATACCCGATC
>NZ_SGXU01000312.1:0-512 GCF_005435015.1 Halorubrum sp. SP9 | reverse complement strand
AGTCACGGACAACTCTCACATCCTGCTGACGGATTAGGGCTACCGCGGCCCTCGGAATATAGTCTGAACGGTCGTATGAGTCACCTGCTTTCTCATCAACCACCCTAACAACCTTTTCACCTATCGGTCTGAACCACACCCGCCACCGATTATCCCATCCACCAGAAAGCCGTGAGGCTGTGTATAGTTCGTCCTCGCTTTCGATACGTGGTGGGTGACGTTCGACTTCAACGTCCATCACGGAGCCTCCATCGCCTCGGTATCAAGGTACTCTTGGCTCGCTTTCAACCCCGCCCGTGCCTGCGTATGAGCTGCTTCGTTGCGTCCTCGGTTCACACGACTGATCCGCCACTCATCGAAGCGTCCGAGGAAACTCATCAAGGCGTGACGGAAGTACGACTCGTAGTCGTCGCGGCAGACGTGGCGAACAGCAGTCACAAGCGACTGGTGATCGACGTGGCACAGGATGGCTGACTCGTCGTAATCAAGTGCCGCTCTGACCCCAGTAATCA
>NZ_SGXU01000311.1:309-515 GCF_005435015.1 Halorubrum sp. SP9 | reverse complement strand
TCTGAATCAGCCATTATATCCTCCTGATCGGACACTACACGACCATCAGCTCATTACCGCATAAAGACTTTCGTCAGAGTCGGGTCGAAGCTGTCTAGCTGTCGAACTGAAGCAGTTCTCCGAGGCTCTCGACCCACTCCCGAGTAGGCTCGTCGATCGGTGCCCGGTCTCGGCGCTGCTGGCAGAGTGATTCGGCGTAAGCGACA
>NZ_SGXU01000311.1:0-299 GCF_005435015.1 Halorubrum sp. SP9 | reverse complement strand
GGAAAGGTGGTCTTCAGCTTCCTCGAATTGGGCTCGGACGAACGACTCGAAGTCTATCAACTGGAAGTCGACGTCGTGTCTCGACTCGATCCCCTCAATTATTCCATCGTAGTTCGCAGTAACCGGTTCGCTCGTGATCAGCCCGACGGTCTCCGTCTCCGGGTGATTCGAGAGTTTGTCACCGACCTCTTTGATCTCGGTCGCGAGATCTCGAAGCCCGTACTTCGCGTCCCACGCCTCCCTGATTCTGGGCCGTCCTTCGGCATCCTGAGCGACGACCTCCAGATCGCCGATGTTTC
>NZ_SGXU01000310.1:287-516 GCF_005435015.1 Halorubrum sp. SP9 | reverse complement strand
CCTCCGGGAGAGCGAGGTCCCGGCCGCGCGTCGGTCTGAGCGTTCGACGGGGCGTCACTCGTCGTCGAACGCGGCGACGACGCGCTCCATGTCTCCCGCGACGCGCTCCGGGTCGATCCGCTCGCCGCGGTAGGCCCGTTCGACCACGCCGTCGGGGTTGACGAGCAGGGTCACGACGAGGTGGGTGAAGTCGTAGCCCGGGAGGCGGTCGCTCTCCGTCGTCCGCTCG
>NZ_SGXU01000310.1:0-208 GCF_005435015.1 Halorubrum sp. SP9 | reverse complement strand
GAGCCGGCGTCTCCGGCCGCAGGTAGAGCCAGTTGCCCGCCTCGAGGTCGGCGCCGATCGACTCGGCGTTGTCGCGGAGCGCCGCCGCGTCGTCGCGCTCCGGATCGAACGTGATCGGGATAAAGTACGTGTCGTCGGTCAGCCCCGCCGCCGCGACGCGGCGCTGTACCGTCGCCCACTGGCGGAGGAGGATCGAACACTCCGCGGG
>NZ_SGXU01000309.1:0-517 GCF_005435015.1 Halorubrum sp. SP9 | reverse complement strand
GATACTGAAGGAACACTCGGGGATGGAACTCGGAAATTTCCACATCGCGTACAGCCCGGAACGAATCAGTCCCGGAGATGATTCCCACACGCTCCGCTCAACGACGAAGATTCTCTCCGCTAGTGACCCCGAGAAGGAGGAGGAATTAGCCGCTCTCTACGAGTCGATTCTGACCGAAGAGACGCACATAACGCCGACGATACGGGTCGCGGAGGCGGCGAAAGTCATTGAGAACACACAGCGCGACCTCAACATCGCGCTGATGAATGAGCTGAGTCAGCTGTTCACTACGATGGAGATTGACACGGCCGCGGTGATTGATGCGGCGGCGACGAAGTGGAACTTCCACGAGTATCATCCGGGATTGGTCGGCGGCCACTGTATCGGCGTGGACCCGTACTACCTTACTTACAAAGCCCAACAGGAAGGCCATGACCCTCAGGTGATCTTGGCCGGACGCTCAATCAACGACCGTATGTACAGACAGGTCGTTGAGATGGTACTGAAAGGTCTTAAT
>NZ_SGXU01000308.1:0-518 GCF_005435015.1 Halorubrum sp. SP9 | reverse complement strand
GGAACCGAGCGAGTTCTCGGGCAACATGCCGCGTCAGGCGGCGCTCAAGGCAGCTCGGACGCTCGACCCGGCGCCCTCGGAGGAGGAGGCCGAGCGAACGACGCTCAGGCTTCGCGAGAAGGGGACGCAGAAAGTCCACGAGTACGAGGGCTGGGCGTGGAAGGACGGAGCCCCGGAGGTGGACGACGCCGACGACGACTTCTGGCTCAACGACCTCGACGACATCACCAAAGCCAACGTCTCGAAGCAGGGCATCGAGTACCTCGACGAAGAGTAGTTCCCCGGGCGCTCCGATCCCGATCTCTCGTTTTAGCCGCCGGTGGACCGGAACGCTTCGGGCATGATCACCGTTGCGCCGCAGAGTGACCGCCCCGAACAGTCACGTCGCCGGTTCGATCGGATCCGGTCAATTCCCGTCTCCCGGCATGAAACCGCATGACGTGGCGCCGATGGTTCGACGGGGTTAAGTACAACCCGGGCATTCGAAGAAATGCGAAGAACGCATCGCGGACTCGGGC
>NZ_SGXU01000030.1:0-29823 GCF_005435015.1 Halorubrum sp. SP9 | reverse complement strand
GGCTGGGGAGGCGTGAGGTGCGGTCCCGCGAGCGACCGGAGGGAGCGAGCGGGAGCACGGAAGTCGCAGCCCGCGCAGCGAGCGAAGCGAGCGAGCAGACCGTCTTCCGGCGGTTGCGGTGCGGGGCGGGACTCAAAGGGGCAGCCGCGAGGCGGGCGCAGGCGACGCAAGCACTGGAGGGAGCGAGCAACGCGAGCGACTGAAGCGCGCAGCGAGCGTGCGCCCGCCTCGCGGCTGGGGCTTTGGAGGTGTTCGCCGTCGATCCTCGAACAACTATTTATAACTGAGCGGTAGGGGATATCGGCATCCCAGAGTCAACAATTTATAAATAGCCACCAACTCAGTCCGATTAGATCTATGCCAGTCGGCGATCGCGGAACGCCCGAATCACGTCTTGGCGCGCGATGATCCCGACGATCCACCCCTCCTCGTCGACCACAGGAACGCGGTTAATATCCGGGTCGTCGCCGACGAGCAGGTCCAGCACGGCGTCGACACTCGCGTCCGGCGTCACCGTCGCCACGTCGGTGCTCATCACCTCGGAGACGGGGCGGTCCGCGTTGCGGATCAGGTCGACCCCGAGATCGATGTCCGCCCACGGTCGCTTGATCTGATAGGAGAGCGTATCGACAAAGGGAGGAAGCCCGATCGGGATCCACAGCGTCTCGTCCTCGGGCTCGAACAGGTCGACGAGGTCGGACTCGGTGATCACGCCGACCACCCGCTCGTCGTCGTCGACGACCGGGAAGCCGCTGAACTCGTAGCGGGCGAACCGCTTGAACACCTCGGCGACGTCGTCGTCGGGCGAGACCGTCTTCACGTCCGGTTCCATCAGGTCGCGGGCGGTCAGTGTCATACCGAAGCGTCACGGCGGGAGGCCGTAGGCGTTTCGCCCCGGGCGCGCCGACGCAACGATTTGCGTGCCGACGCAACGGACTTAGGGACCGGGAACGCAGTCGCTCACATGCACCGCAAGGGTCACGTCGGGGCGTCGCTCGTCGTCTACGCTCCGTTCGGGTTCCTCGTCACGGCCCTCGCCTCGATCGAGGTCGGCGTCGTCGGCGCCGCGGGCGTCGCCGCGATGGCGATGGTCCCCGACCTCGACATGCGGATCCCCTTCGTCAAACACCGCGGGATCACCCACACCGTCTGGTTCGCGCTGCTCGTCGGCGTCGCCTTCGGAGTCGTCGGGCTGGCTGTCGGCCTCCAGACCGGGGCCGTCGAGGCGCTGTTGTTCGGCGGCGCCGGGTTCCTGTTCGGCGCCGTGACGATCGTCTCGCACCTGCTCGCGGACGCGCTGACGCCGATGGGGATCCGGCCGTACGCACCCGTGCGAGGCCACGAGTACACGCTCGACCTGTTCACGGCGGCGAACCCGCTCGCGAACTACGGACTCCTCGGGGTGGGCGGCGTCGTCGTCGCGGTCGCGCTCGTCGCCGGTGAGGCGGTTCCGGTGTAGGGGGTATGCTGTATGACCATTTTTGAACGTAGATTTCTGAGCGTCACCCCGGCGCGCGGGTGTCTATTTTATACGCTCTTGAGCTCCGAAACGTCACTGGCCAAAAAAAGCCAGTGACAGGTGACAATGGACGCAAAACAGATTCCAATACTGTTCGCGGCAGCACTGTGTTTGGTAGCATTGTTTATGTTGGCAATCCGAATTTTGTCCGTCGGTTTCTGAAACGCCGATGGACACCTCCGTTTTGCCGTTCTGATTTATTTGGAGGATGTACTCCTGAGAAGGAGAGCCAGATTACTACCCGGAGGTGGGTGTGTATTTCAACTCTATTATGGTGGTTGTACTTACCTGCCTTCTGTTACCGATTAGAGACTTCATCTCTCCTTCTCACTCAAAAGTTGAGACTGGCCGTCTCAATGCATACGGATCTGACACTGATTTCTTTGTACAGGGTCTCTCGATCAGTCGAGCCCGTGATTTAATTTGAGCGCGTCGTCGATTTCGCACATTGTCGCGTCGTCGAGACTGCCAGCAACCGAATGGATTCGGTTCTCGACAGACACGACTCGAATTTGGTCAAGCCGCACGAAGGGGTCTTTCTCAAACAGTGAGTCCGATGCTTCCACAAGTAACGCCAATCGATCCGTCAAGAAGTGAGAACGATGATACCCGACCGAGGATTTCTTCTGTCCGACATACTACGGTCGGTAGCGGCCGAAGCTTACAATATACACTGAATAGTGAACGGAGCATATAAAACGATATCAACACCCAGGAGTTTGCGTGATGAGAATAAACGGATCGCGCTCGCGGTTGTAGTCGGCGACGTCTCCGGCGACCGCCTCGATGAGTCGGCGATGAACTTCTCTAGCTGCTCGTCCCTCGTCTGGGCTTAGGTAGTGGAACCCGCCCAGACTCTTCCAGAAATCACCGTCAAGCCAAAAGAGTGTCTCGTCGTCCGACTGATAGATGATATCGCCGTTATCGGTCAGTCCCTCGGTGTCAAGTTGACGACCCGAGAGCTGGGCGCGTGCCAGCACCGCCACAAGCTGCCGGCGTGAAATGGATACATGAACAGCAACATCGTCGATCAAACTCCCGAAGTAGGCTTCGACAATATCAATCGTTTGGGAGAACTCATCGAGCGTAACGGAATCTAACGGTATTGTTTCTCTTGGTACTTCTCGAGTTTCCCAAGAATAAGAGCCGCTAAGTAATACGTCAGATGCAAGGTTGAGTTCAATACTATCCGCCGTTCGACAGTACTGTGTTCTATCCCTGCTCTCGTCCGCAGTGACCTCTTCTAAATACATATTCTCAGAAAGTTCCTTCACACGTCTATAACAGGTGGCAATCGGGATATCTAGCTCTTGACTCAGCCAGCTAACTGATCGCGGTTCCTTCGCCGCCCGCAGTATATCTACGCTGTATTTCCGCCCGAGTACCTCAACTGCTTCCGTCGACATCTTGTTACCACGATTGATTCTCAAGGCTGAATAGCTGTACCCTATATTTATCGATCTAATTCTATTAGGGCCGATATGAAATGGTTCTCTAAGCGAAAACATAATACAGCGGAACAACAAAATCGGATGTATGAGCGATGGAGACGCGTACACGGACCATACCCCCGCAGGACTTCTCGAGTTGTCTTCGGAACTGAATCAAGCTGGTTCTATCGAGGACGTCTCTGTCGTTGCTGTCCGAATGTTGGATCTCAATTTTGATGCGCCTCTTTCGGCGATCTGGGAGTACAATGAAGAGGGAAACGAACTCCGCCCAATCGCCGAATCAACTGAGGCACAAGAGGTGATTGGCGATGCACCTATCCTTCCAGTTGATTCTCTCGCGGGGCGTGTGTACAGACAGAATCGTCCGGAAGTGTTCGACGATGTCCACGAGGCCGACGGCACGTATAATTCAGGCACCCCGATTCGGAGCGAAATTCTCGTGCCAATCTCGGACTTCGGCGTCTTGAGTGTCGGAGCTACTGAAGTGGATGCCTTTACCCAGAAAGACGCAGAACTGGCGAAACTCGTCGCCTCGAATCTCGAAGACGCAATTTCACGAATCCGATACGTCGAGGAGCTACAGGCCGAGCGTGATTGGACACACACGTTGTTTGAAGGCTCCAACGATGCCATTTTCATTAGTGATTCAGATGCGAACTTCGTCCAAGTGAATCAGGCTGCTTGCCAGTTAACTGGCTATGCGCGAGCGGAACTCCTCTCGATGCGTATTCCCGATCTTCACGAAGAGGTCGACTTACATGCCTATCAGGATTACCACGACCAAATTTTAGCCGGCGAACCAGCAACCACTGAAGCGAAACTACTTCGGAGCGACGACAGTAAAATCGATGTCGAGTTCTCGAACCGTCGGATCGAGCGCGATGGGGCGGCCTATATGCATACCGTTGCGAGAGATGTGACGGAACAGCGGGAACGCCGGCGTCGCCTAGAGTCATTTAAATCGGCCATCGAGAACGCGAGTGATGGGATTGCTATTTTGGAGAACGAGGAGTACACGTACGTTGATCAAACGCATGCCGAAATGTACGGGTTCGAGGACCAAGATGAGTTACTCGGGCAGACTTGGCGTGATTTGTATACTGATCCCGTTGAAATCGAGCGAATGGAGGATGAGGCGCTTTCAGCGCTCCGATCTGATGGTGAGTGGAGAGGCACTGTAACTGCCTCTCCAGAAGGCAAGGAAGAATTTCCGACTGAACTATCGCTGACACGCTTGGAAGACGATCGAATTGTCTGTGTTGTCCGTGACGTGTCTGAAAAATATCGGCGTCAAGCGGAACTTCGGGAGAATGAGCGGCGTTTCGAGTCGGTGTTCGAAGACCCCGAAATGCTGGTGGCGTTATTAGAAACTGATGGTGAGACGATTGAGGTCAATGAAACAGCGCTAGACTACGTTTCGAACGACAAATCCGATATCTTGGGGGAACCGTTCTGGGAAGGAGACTGGTGGTCGCATTCCTCGGACCTACAAGAAGATCTTAAAGGCTGGATCGAACGAGCGGCTGCTGGCAAGTACGTCAGTTTCCAGGCGGAACATCCGGATCGGGACGGTAATATGCGGTTCGTTACGGGCACAATCCGTCCGGTTACAGGGGAATCAGGCGTCGAATCACTCGTTATTTCCAGTCGGGATATCACGCCCCGCGAGCAGCGCCGTCGCGAATTGGAGACGTTCCAACAGGCTGTCGAGGATGCGAAAGACGGCTTCGCCATCCTCGAAGATGGAGAATACACCTACATCGACGAGACACACGTGGATATGTATGGATTCGATGATACTGACCAACTCATCGGGAACTCTTGGCGGATACTCTATGACGAAGATGAGGTAGAGCGCCTTGAGTCGGAAGCCTTCCCTGTTCTTGAGTCGGAGGGGCACTGGCGGGGCAAAGTAACCGGATCCCAACCAGACGGAACGACGTTCCCGGCAGAGATCTCTCTGACTATCATCGATGATGGTCCCCTCGTGTGTACTGTGCGCGATGAAACTGAAAGACAGCAACGGGAACGTGAACTCGAACTCAAGGAGCAAGCGATTGACTCCTCGAATGTTGGGGTTATGATCACCGACCCACAGCGAGAAGGCAACCCAATCGAGTACGTAAATAAAGGATTTACCGACATTACTGGCTACGAAGAGGACGACGCGTTGGGTCGTAATCCACGTTTCCTCCAGGGACCCGAGACAGACCCAGACGAAATATCGAAGCTCCGAGAGGCGATTGCGGCCGGTGAACCGGTGACAGTAGAATTGAAAAACTACCGAAAAGACGGGAGTGAATACTGGAATCGATTGTCCGTCACGCCAGTCACTGATGTAGATGGGACGCTTTCGAAGTTTATTGGCATACAGCAGGACGTAACAGGTCGGAGGCAACGGACTCGGAGCCTGGCAGAACAGAACCGGAAACTCGAATTGGTTCTTTCTGGAACGGACACTGGTATTGCAGAGTGGAGTCTTGAGACGGATCAGATATCATTCGACGACACGCTTGTCGATTTACTTGGCCATGATCCGGACAATTATGAAGAGTTCGTACAGATCGTCGCGCCGGAAGATCGGGACCGTGTTCGTGAGTCACTAGAACAAGTCGGCGAGACCAACGACTTGTCTGCGGATTTCAGAGTTATTGATGCCAACGAACAAACGCGATGGATACACACAGATGCTGTTCTGATACCCGATGACGAAACTGGAGAGAGACTTGTCGCGATTGCCACGGACATAACGGATCAAAAACGACGGATTCGGCAGATTCAACAGGAGCGGAAGCGATTCGAGATCCTCTCGGAAAGTCTCGAGGAATACGCCTTTGTCCTTCTCGATGACGATGGACAGATCGACAGCTGGAACGATGGAGCAGCCGACATCTTTGGACATGACGAAGAAGCTGCAATTGGTATGCCAGCAGCAGAGTTACACCCTGAACAGGATCAAAAACGTGGGATTGCTGATCGGTTACTAAAACAGGCATCACTCGCAGGAGAAAGTACTCACGAAGGACAGCGAGTCCGTCAGGATGGATCGTCGTTTCCTGCAGAAGTCTCATACGTCCCGCTTCAAACTGAAGATGGAGTGTTCCTGGGATACGGGATGGTCATCAGAGATCTTACTAACCAGCGTCAACAGCGGCGTAGAACAGAGCGGTTCGTTGAGGAATCAGTCGACGTCGTGTCTATCTTAGATCGCGACGGGTGTTTCACCTATCTTAGTGGCTCTACTGAACGGGTTCTTGGATATGATCCAACTCAGCTAAATCAAGAGAGTGTCTTTGATATTATCCATCCTGAGGATCGGGAACGTGTAATGGAAGCGTTTTTCGCCGCCGTGGAGGATTCCGATTCAAGCGTTCAGCTAGAGTTCCAAGCAATGGATGCGGATGAGGAGTGGATTACTGTAGAGGCACGTGGACGGAATCTCTTTGACGATGAAGCAATTGGTGGGTTTCTGTTATATATACGTGACATCAGTAATATAAGAGAACAAACGAAAAAATTCGAATCCGTATTCAATCAAACGTTCCAATTGACAGGGCTGATGACCCAGAGTGGTGAAATCCTCGAGCTAAACGACCCACTCACAGAGTTCGGCGGCATACGTGTGGAGGAGAGCAGAGGCACACCGCTCTGGGAGTGCTCTCTGTTCGCGCATTCGTCTGAAGTGCAAACTCAAATCAGGCAGGCAGTTACTCAAGCATCTTCGGGTTCATTCGTTCGGTTCAACGTGGAAGCAGAAGGCGTTGATGGACTCGCCAGCTTCGACTTCTCGGTCAAGCCGATCTCAAGCCAGCGCGGGGAGCTTAGCTTCCTGGTATTCGAGGCACGAGATATCACAGCTCAGGAGCAGCGTCGGCAACACGTCCAGGTCTTACACCGGATTATGCGGCACAATATCCGAAATGATCTGACGAAACTGAGAGGGTATGTCGATCTGCTTGCGTCGGACACAGAGACAGACACTCGTGAACAGCGCGCTGCGACGATCCGAGACATTCTCGACAAGTGGGAAAGAATGGCAAACAAGACCCAAGAGCTCCAGAATATACTCACGAGCGAGAGCGCTCTCGCTTCCTACCAGAGTGCTCAGCAAATAGCTCAGGATATTCAAGCCAAAAAAGAAGACGAATATGCTAATGCGAATATCACTATCACAGCCGACCACGATCTAGAATCACAAATACCGAGTGAACTTGACAAGGCGATTTCTGAGCTCGTTGAGAACGCCATCACAGCGAACGATACTGAGCATCCATCCGTACAGATCAGTGTCTCGCAAGCCGATGAACGGTGGGTAGAGGTTTGTGTGTCCGATACTGGGCCTGGACTCCCGGAAATGGAGAAAAATCTCCTCGAAACTGGCGAAGAAACGCCGCTGAGTCACGGGCAGGGACTCGGATTGTGGATGGTGCGATCACTGGTGGCTCATGCCGGGGGATCGATTTCAGTTGAAACCTCGGGCGATGGGAGTGAGATCACATTGGAAGTCCCCACCCAACCGGCTCGAGAGGACTTATAAAAACCGGGCATCGTGTCGTAAACTATGACCCAAAACGGAAACACAAAAATCCTGGTCGTCGAGGATGACCAAAATTTGGCTGAGCTGTATGCAGAGTGGCTCGCAGACCGCTATGTTGTCGAAACCGCATACTCTGGCGAAGAAGCCTTGGAGGCGTTCGATGCGACTGTCGATATCGTTCTTCTGGATCGGATGATGCCCGGGTTATCCGGCGGAGAGGTTCTCACGCGACTCAGACAATATGAGTCGAACTGCCAGGTGGTTATCGTCTCTGCGGTGACACCGGACTTCGATATCGTCAAAATGGGATTCGATGCGTATCTCGAAAAGCCCGTTGAAGCTGACGACCTCGAAGACGTTATCTCCCAGATGCTCACTCGTGCCGAGTACAACGAGGATCTGCAAGAGCTGTTCTCGCTGATAGAACGCCAATCGACCTTGGAAGCCGTCATGGAGGCAGATACCCTCGAAACGAGCCCGAAATACCAGGCACTCACAGACCAAATCACAGAACTCGAGGATAAAGTCGAACGGTACCTCCAGAACCTGCCAGATAGGGATTTTCGAGTGGCTATCGAGCGCCTGCAACGAACAGCAGCAGAGCGCAGGGAACAACAGCAGTACCAGTCCCTCACTGAAGACGTATTAGACACATCACAGGAAGGGGTCATTGTAATTGACCGTGATGGACAAGTGGTGTGGGCAAACGAAACTACCGAAGAATTACTTGGAGTTGATAGAGACGATATCCAAGGGTCTGACTACAGTCGAATTGCTTCTGAATCGTACCAGGAATATCCCTCAGGTGAGCAAACACTGTCTGACCTCGTAACTCATTCTCTAGAGAACATGAATTCCGAAGTCGAAGCCATCGTCCGTATCCCTGAGACGGCTTCGAAAGAGCAGCAGTGGTTGGAGTACTGGAGCGGGCCGATTCAAACTGGTCTTTATGCAGGCGGGCGGATTGAACACTACCACAATATTACAGAGAGGTACGCGTATGAACAACAGCTTGAGGATCTGCATGCGGTTTCCCGCGATCTAATGACAGCGGACTCGGAACGTAGCATCGGCGAGACCGTGACAACTGCCGCAGTCGGGGAACTCGGATTCGAGTTTGCCGCGATATATACACGAGAAGAGCACACGGGACGCTTGGTCCCACTAGCACACGCATCCACGGAAGATGTTACTGAAATCGATCTTCCCACTATCTCTGAAGGAGACACACCAGTCTGGACGACCTATGTGACTCGAACGGAACAGTTGGCTCCCGACGACGAAGACGTAGTAGATACTCGGTCAAGCCAGTGGTTGGCAGAGGAGTTCTCGTCGTGGCGACTCTACTCACTAGAATCAGAGGGGGTTCTGTTGGTGGGGATGACCACGACGCCAGAGATCTCCTCAAGAAAGAACAAATTGGCAAAGACGTTAGCAGCGAACGCAGCAAGCGCATTCGAACGAACAGCACAAGAGGCGGCCCTTCGGCAACGCGACCAGCGGTTAAACGAGCAAAACGAACGGCTGACACGACTGGATCGAATCAATACACTGATACGGTCGATAAGTGCCACGGTTATCAGTGCAAATACACGAGAAGAACTGGAGCAAGAGGTCTGTAATGCTTTAGCTCATCTGGATCTGATTAGCGGGGCGTGGATCGGTAAAAAAGATATTAATACGAATACGATCGAGGTCAGAGCCAAAACGGAGTCGCTCCAATATCAAAAAGTGGGGGCGAACGACACTCCAGCAGATGACAATACCCAACGGAGTAACTCTACATTGCCACCTGCTGAACGGGCATACAGGATTGAAGGTTCGGTCGTGGAGAGCGACTTAATGACCGCTCGCTCCGAAACGGAGTGGGAACAAGACGCACTGAAAAATGGCACCAACTCGATTGTGGCTGTACCACTACAGAGCGAGGCGTCGATCCTTGGCGTATTAGAAGTCCACTCCAAACTACCAAACGCCTTCGCTGAAGAAGAGGTGACAGCCCTCACAGAGCTCGGTCAAATAATAGGTCACGGGATATCAGCACTCCGGCAAAAGGCGGCGCTTCTATCTGGTGGGGGCACAATTCTCGAAATTCAGTTCGAGGACGATACTGGCCTTGCAACTCTTGTTTCGGATATGGAGACGGATCTCGAAGTGTTGAATGTAGTGACTGAGAGTCCAGATCACCTCCTGTTCGCGCGAGTGACCGGTGAAAACGTGACCCCCGAGGCGTTCGAAGCTGCTGGTTTCGATCCAGAGACGGTCATTTTGAGCGACTCTCGAAATGGTATCTACTGTAAAGTCCCGGTGCGGAACAGCAGCTTTTGCGAGAAACTGACCGACCAAGGAGTTGCGATAAATCAAATCACAAACGCTTCCGAGTCCAACGAGATCGTGGTTTCAGTAACCGTGCCATTCACCGTCGACGTCGGGGAATATCTGAGTTCACTCCGGGAAGACTACAGCGATCTCACCCTGTTATCCAAACTGGATAGTGAGCGGGGAGAAACTAATACCTCTCTCTCAGCACGTCTTGATGGAGCTCTTACCGCCCGGCAAGAAGAAGTCTTGCAGACGGCGCTCTACGCAGGATATTTTAATTGGCCGCGGGATGCAGATTCGACGTCGATTGCCAAGACTCTCGATATCGCACAGTCAACGTTCAACCAGCATCTTCGAGCTGCTGAGTCTAATCTGCTGACGACTCTCTATCAGGATTCAACCGAGCTGTGACCTGCCTCAGTATCACGTTCTACAGTACTCGGGCTGTCCTGCTTATCGACATTCGGAAAACTGGCTCCAAATAGTGGGCCTTTCCATATAGGCATTAAATTTGGCAACCCGATATTAGAGGGTAGAAGACGTTTGATTGTAGAATAGATGTATTCTTTATGGCCCAAAGCTCTCCGCACCGAGAGTCTGAACCTACGGGATGGAGTACAGATTCCCAAATAGTGCGTGAATTTGATAGACCTGTCCGTGTTTCGGATGCGGTCATTGAGACACTTATGGAAGCTGTCGAAGACTGGCCGGAACTCAGTAGATCACCTCCGGTGTTCGAATTTGTTGATACAGACAAATTAGATGGCTTGTTCAAAACTCGTACAGTCGAGGAGACCAGTCATATGCCCTCTGTGGAGTTTCTCTTTCAGGACGCACTTGTGACGGTCATGTACGCATCAACGGTGCGTGTCATCGTCGAACGAGATGCGTGAGTGAGAATAGATGACCCATTCCAGTACCGTTCTGATCGTCGAAGACGAAGAGAATCTCGCTGACTTGTTTGGCATTTGGCTACAGGAGCAGTTCGAGGTTCATGTGGCCTATTCCGGGGAAGATGCACTGGAAATCTTCGCTGAGGAACCGATTGATATTGTCCTTTTAGATCGTCGAATGCCGGGCCTCTCTGGCACGGAGGTGCTACAATCAATTCGTGAAGGCGGCGATGCCCAGCAGGTGATCATGGTAACAGCTGTTCAGCCAACGGAAGACCTAGCGTCCATCGATGTGGATGACTATCTTCTCAAACCAATCGACCGGACGAAGCTTCTTCGAGCTGTGGAAGCTGCGGAGCTGGTTCTAACATACGAAGATTCACTCACAGAGCTTCTCTCACTCACCGCGAGGAAAGCCACGTTAGAAGCGAACCTCGACAAGACAGAGCTAGAAAAGGACGACCGATACGGCGATCTCCTCCAGAGAATACGAGAGTTGGAGGAAGAAGCTGATACGACACTCCAGCGTCTCGAGACAGATTATCAGATCGATATGCTGGTCAGAGACCAGCGTATCGGATCCCAACCTGTAGAGCAGTTCTGATATGGTGCGAGGAGCCGTGGCATCCACTAATTGTGCTACCAGCAGCAGTATCGAAGTACTCGCAGAAAATAAATATCCACTGCTCATCGGATTGGTCTTCGTACGAGCTATAGATGCGAGTCTCACGTACTATGGGCTAAGCATCGGACTGCGAGAAGCCAATCCGATTGTCGTACTTATTGTTGAGACTCTCGGAATCATCCCCGGCCTATTCTTTCTCTCGTCGGTGTCACTAGTGTTATTATTCTTTCTTGGTGAATACCTGCTTCCCTGGGTCGGACAATCGAGACATAATATCGATCTGTGGAGCAATGTAGCATACCTTTCAGCTTTGGTCGTATGGAGCGCTGTGTCGCTTCATAATATGGTACTCATTTGGATATGAGATTGATCGAGTTTGTCGGCGTATTATTATATGTTTCAATTGTGTTAATTATATCATTTGCTATGCTGCTTTCTCTGCTTTAATTTCTGCAATGAAGCTCCAAACCCTCACTTTATAAACGGTATAGGAGGATGGCTTAACCCTGCGGAAATTCACGGATTAAAACTGGATAGAGTATTGGCACCTATTAGCAGAGACAATCCACGAGTTACACTATACATAGCCCCGTTCACCCCTCAAAGCCGGATTATAGATAGTAAGGCCAATACTTAGACGTTGACAATATTGATCAGGTACATCTATTGGGTTCAGAATTATGTTCTTCCTCAATAATAATCGAACCGGATACCTCTCAAACTGGTATCCAGCGAAGCGTCAGAGGCACACCCACCCCACCCCCCCGTTTAATTAAATATAACACGCGTTTTGAGTTCGTTCTACTTTCTATAGACTGATGCCCTACACCAGTCAGTCCTGTCGGACTGTGTTTCGACGGATCGCCCAACGACAATATAGTGAGTGGCCGGCGTACAATTCGACACCACTGTACGATCGAACGTCGCTCGCTGGACTGGAATCAGATATCCGGACAGTCTCGGAGACGTGGTTCGATCACGATAGTCACGACTCTATCGAGGAGTTCGTCTGTACACTCCCGCTAGCCTACTTTCGATTTAGCGCCCATGATCAGTATGCGGGGTCGACACGCTACCAGATGGCCACTCTCTTCCGGGTGTTCGTTCTGCAAGAATGCCACGGGTGGGAGCACGAAACCGCACTCGTTGGCTACCTCAGGAACCGCCCTGAACTCCGCGATAAACTGGGGTTCGAGACGATCCCGTACCAATCGACACTGTGGCGAAGCTGGCACGAGCGGTTCACCCCTGACCTCCGAGAGACTGTCGAGACAGCGGCTCGAACGATTCTCATCAAAGCACAGAATGCAGGTGTCGCGGTTCCGCGTGAGCCGGCACGAAAGCTCCGATACCACGGGAACGAGTCTGGTGAGTCAGACCCGAATGATCAAACTACGTTGGAGCAGGCAGAGAAGATCACCGGACACGTCAGCCGCATCGTGTTCCCGGCGTTTTCGCTGGAACGTGGCGAGGGCTGTGAGATACACGAGAACGCCTACTGGGACTTACAGACGTATCTCGGACTTCGCGAGCGGCTGGCTGCGAACGAAGGGGCTCGCAGTTTTGTCTACGAATCGACTCGGGATCGGACACCGCTGGGCCACGCCCATCGCGAGCACATCCGCGACCTCTCGGTTGACCAAGTGCGAGAGATGTACCGGCAGGCCATCACTCGGCTCCTGAACGAAGTTGCGGAGACAGAGCAGTTCTTTCGAGCGGGGATCGTCGCGATTGACATTACCGAAGCTGACCCCTTCACAGGCGATAGAACTGGCTACGAGGATGAGATCATCGGAACGAAGGAAAAGAACGACGAATACGCCTACCAGTGGGCGACAGTCCAGTTAGTCGGGAATGCCGTTCCGATCGTTCTAGACGCGCAGCCAGTTCGGAAGGGTGAGCCCCGCTTAGAAATTGTTGAGGGCCTCTTGGATTCTGCCGAGGAGATGGTTCACGTCGATAACGTGCTGATGGACCGAGAGTTCGATAGCCAGCACGTCCTGGAGATGCTCAGCCAACGTGGGCTTTCATACGTCGTGCCGAAGCGAATGCAGACCAGCGAGAAAGCCCAGGCCAAGCGATTGCTCCAGCGCGACCAAGACCGCTACGAGACCGACCGGAAGCTCCATCTCGGAAAGAATGAGTGGCACGAGACGACGCTGATCTACCGCCGGAAAGAGGACTCCGAGTACGACGATCACCGGCAGTATTCGGGGTTCATGACGAATCAGGGGAGCGGACACCTTACGGAGTACGGCTACAGGTGGGAAATCGAGAGTGGGTACAGGTCGATCAAACGGTTCATGGCGGCGACGACGTCGAAGGATTTCGGGCTGCGATTCTTCTACTTCGCGTTCGCCTGCCTGTTGTATTCGATCTGGCGGGCTGTCGATCTGCTCGTGCAGGTTGAGTTGACTGGTGAGTACGAACATTCGCCGATCGTAACAGCCGACAACACGCTGACGTTGCTGAAGAAGGAAACGGGAATCGGGTAGAGAGACACCCTGTCTGGGTTAGCGCGCCGTTTGAGTGGCTACACTATTGGATGTCTCGAAAATTCGCCCTTACGATTGGAAGTGTGACAATAATGTCCGCTTGGAGAGTGATCTGGAGCAGTTTCCGCTGACCGAATCGTTCAAATTCGCACATCACAGGCCCGCTAAACCCACTGTAGTCTCAACTTCACGATCCAAGGGGTAGTTGAGACTGGTCGTCTCAATGCATAAGATTGGATTCGACGGTTGAACGCCAATCGTTTTCCCCGCTACCCCCTTCGATTGAATTGTATCGATTGCCGAGCACGTCGCACCGGCTGTGTGTACAGATAGAACGTATGCCACTCGCTCAACTCCTCGAACAATACGTCAGTCTGGGTATCTTCGTCCTCGCTGCAGGCCTGAGTGTACTCAGCTTCCTCGCATGGCGGCGGGAACGTGATCGTCGTATGTGGATCGTTACGCTCGGGTACGCGATGTTCGCCGTCTATGGGTTCATCGTGTTCCTTGAGTACCCGCTGCTCCCGTACTTCCCGTACGCGACGCTGGAATTGCTCGAACACGGGAGTGCAATCCTGATCCTCGGTGGCCTCCTGGCGTTTTTCGTCGCTTTGACGCGGGACTAAGCAATGTCGGACCCGGATCTCGAATTGGCCTCTCGGCGGGAAATCTACCAGCGGATAGCCGATACGCCCGGAATTCACTTTCGCGCGCTCCTCGACGATCTTGAGTACGCACAAGGGACACTCCAGTACCAGCTCAGGTGGCTCGCCGGTGGGGACCTGATCGACGTCTCGGATGACGGCAAGTACACACGGTACTATCCGGCTGCCGAGTTCGACGAAGCCGATCGAACAGTGATGAACGCGCTGCGCCGGGAATACAGTCGCCGCATCCTCGCACATCTTCTCACAGACGGCCCGCTCTCGACAACCGAACTCAGCGACCGCCTCGACAAGGCACAATCGACCGCCTCGTGGCATCTTTCGAAACTCGCCGAGGCCGACCTCGTCACCAAAGAGCGTGACGGCCGGAGTGTCGTCTACGAAGTCAGCGATCCTGATCGGGTAAAATACCTCTACACGGTTCACCGGCGCTCGTTCACTGACAAAGTCGTCGACCGTATCCTGGGCCTCTGGGACAGCTACTAGCTCGCCGCCGCGTTCGACGGGAGCCCTCGAAGCACCAACAGACGCAACAGGAGCACGTACACGAGAAACGCCACTGAGGGTCCCAGCAGGGGACGAATAAGTCCCGTCAGATCAGTCCCGATCGCTGCAGCATGGATTGTCCCGAAGGCGAACCCAGCATACGCGAATGAGTGGACGACGCGTGGGCCCCAGGGGCGCTGGAAGCGTCTTGCGTCAATAAAGCCAAGCACCGCGACGACAAGCATGAGCAGTGCCCCCGCACCGACGGCGACGCCGCCGAGAAAGTACGGCATCGAGTATGCCGGCGCTGGAACCTGTCCGGTGATAACGAACCACGCATCAAGGACACCGAGTCCCGCGTGTAGCAACGTGACGATCATCGCGAACACGGATAGTTCAATATGGATTCGTTGAGCGGCCTCGTGGAGCATTCCAAACGATTCCGTGTTGTAGAGGATGCCCGTGAGAACTGCCAGATACAATGCCGGATACGTGACAAGTGCGGCACCTCGGTCGAGGAGCCAGACGAGCTGTGACATCACGATGCCCCCGTCGTTTCGACGATATCGGGACAGCCGTCCGCGTCCTGGAACCCGTTTTTCGTTTCCGGTCGTGTCGGACACGTATCCGCGGAGTCGTTGATATCATCATCATCGTAATCGGCTGGGGCCTGTCGCGTTGAAACGGTCTGGTCGACGAGGTCGCTTTGTTTTTGTTCGGTCGCTTGGGCGGCACGCACGTCTCCGATCTGCCAAAGAGCAGGGACAGCCACCACTAAGACGACCATCGCCACGACGGTGATTCGTTGCTTATGTGTCCAAAACATGTGTCTCAAAGCCATCTGTCGTATGGAAGACGCCATCGTGGATGATGAGCGCCTCTAGACCCTCCCAGTCCGATGCTAATTCGCGTGCCTTGGCAAGCGGGAGTGCCGCGAGGGTCGTCGCCAGGGCGTCGGCTTCCATACAGTCTCGGCGTGCCACGACGGTGACCGATTCATGGCGAGAGCCGAGCGATTCGGTGGTCGGATCGTAGACGTGGTCAGTGCCGTTTCGTGACCGTCGGTATCCGCCCGATGTTGCGACATACCAGTCCGTGTCGAGGACCTTCAGCGGTGTGTCGTCACCGTACGGGCTCTCGATGGCGACCGGTCCCGTCGGTGGGGACATGTCACCGCCACCACTGACGAACCCACGTCGGCCGACGCCGCCGAGTGCCTCGCTGGCCCGATCAACGATGTACCCTTTGGCGAGGCCATTCAGGTCGAGTTCGACGTCGGTCGTGATGTGAGAGCCGCTGGCTTGGACAGTTCCAGTATCAAACTCTGTTGGTAGTGTTTCACTGTCACCGCGCAGGAATGTTTTGAGGGTGTGTTCGACGCGGCCCTGATGAATATCGAACACCCCGTCGGTCCGGTCGTTGTATTCGATTCCACGGCGAACGATTTGGGCAACGTGTTCGTTCCTGACTTCTCCTTCACGGTTGAGCCGGCTGACGGCACTCGCCGCATCGAAGGCGTTCAGCTGGGCTTCGAGTGATTTAGCCGTTTTTCGGGCCACAGTAGCCCCAGCCTCGGCCCAAACGCCCGTCGCCTGAATCCGAAACGTTGTGTCACAACACTCGAACTCGCGTTGGGTGTCCCCGAACCGTTCGTAGACCGATGCGAGCGATCCCATCATCTCGGTCACTCATCCTCTTCGTGTTCTTCGTCCTCGTGTTCCTCTTCGTATTCTTCCTCGTCGTCTTCATCTTCGTCGTCTTCTTCGTACTCCTCGTGTTCTTTGTCCTCGTATCCGGACTGTGTCTGGACTGCTGGGGTGAACTCCTGATTCGGCGTCGGCGCATCCGAAGCGGCCTGTTGTACTACATCCGATGCCGTTGAACCGGATGAGTCAGTTTGCTCGCCAACTTGCGCGAGGCCGCCACCGGGCAGCGCGAGGGCCCCGGCGACACCAGCTGTGAGGAGCGCACCGACGAGCGTGAAGGCGACGAGTTTGTTTTTCGGGACGGGAACGCGCATAATTAGCTACCCCTCGGTTCAGAACCACTATCTTCGACGTGTCGGTCGTTGCGTTCTGTCATTGCAAATAGAGGGTTGAGACAGCCGTAGTAAGGCGTTCGCGTCCAACCATCGAATGTTCGTACAGCTATCGAATCTGTTCAGGACATGAAATGGGTTCTGAGCACGCATGTGATTCGGTTACCAGGCATCTGGTGCGATCAGTGTCTGTCTGACCCTGTGCACGCAGACGATTCGATGGTTGTACGACGATTCGATAGATGGACGCGAATGCTATTTTGTAAACTGTACCTATGTGGGATTGTAATGCCAAGGAACAAGATAACCAGTATCGCGCTCGTTGCCTTGCTAATATTGAGTGCAGGTGCAGCAGCAACTGGTTCCGCCACCGCCGCGCCCGCGAACCAAACAGCAGATGCTGATCAAGAAACGAACAGTACTGCTACGGGGACGAGTGAGATAGGGATAGAGTCACTTAGCGGACTATCGCTATTTGATTCGCTCGGAGCACTCTTTTCCGATGATAGTGCATCCGATAGCTTGACTGCCGACACCCCGAGTGAGACCATCGATATCGACGACATCAACGAGACAGACACTGACGACATCAACGAGACAGACACTGACGACATCAACGAGACAGACACTGACGACATCAACGAGACAGACACTGACGACATCAACGAGACAGACACTGACGACCTCAACGAGACAGATACTGACGACATCAACGAGACAGACACTGACGACCTCAACGAGACCGACACCGACGACAATTCGGATTCAGAGGATACGGTTTCTGACGACAGCTCAAACGAGAACGAAGGTGACGAAAACTCTGATGAGGATGACGCTGGCAACCCTGATTCAGACTCTGACTCCGACGACCAGTCCGACGATGATGACTCTGACGACCAGTCCGACGATGATGACTCTGACGACCAGTCCGACGATGATGACGAAGATTAGCTGATCGCGGATCAAACCTATCCGCTATTGTAAAGTAACCGTCTGCAGGCACAGTAGTCCCGGGCACCTGCGTTGAGCCCTTCGTATTATGCCAGAATACTGTGTGGACGCATACGATTCGATGACTGGACGCGAACACACTTTTTGATACCGTACCCACAGCTAGATATGTATAATCGATTATCGCAAGTCGGTCTCGCCGTTGTGCTCATTCTGGTCGTTAGTGGAGTCGGCACTGTTCAAGCGGGGGCATCACCAGTAGATGGTGATCATATAGTCGTGAAAAATCTTGACGCAACAGAACAGTCACTCCCTCCTGTTGCGGACGTGGATGAATTGGAGGGTGAGGAAGAGGAAGGTGAAGATGTAGAGGATTCGGACGAAGATGAGACAGGCGCGAGTCTGATTGGAGATTGGTGGGGCCTTGGTGGCGAAGTGAATGAGGCTCCGTACATTGGTGTGGTTGAAGCTGGCGTTGTCCTTCTCGTCTTCGGTGTCCTCGGGTACAGTCTTGTAAAGCGAAAGCGATTGCTGCCGGTGCAGTACCGTCGGTATCAGTTACAAACACACCAGTGGGTCGTTCTCATCGGGACGGCACTAACGCTGCCACACTTCATTGCTGTCGAAGAGTGGGAAGGCCTCGGTCTCGCAGTTGCTGTCTTGCTCGGTGTAGAGGTGGCGAGTGGCCTGTATGGTCGATATCTACATCGACACGTCGTCCGGCTTGGACGAGGAGATGAGACACCGTCAGTCGTTGGCCGTGTGCTGACTGTCACAAAAGAGACTCTCTTTTCACGATGGCGACGAATACACGTCTTGCTGACTGTTGTCACTGCCATCATCCTCGTCCTCCACATTATCACCGCAATCGGTGACTGACCTTCCCGTGGTCTCGACTCAGCCTGATAGTAGAGGACTGGCAGCAAAGTTGGAATTGGCCCGTTTCGGACAGTACCGCACATCTTTCGATGGAGATGAGTCCGTACACGAGTCAGGGGCATGGAGTTCTAGTGGTCCCGAGTGACACTTCCCGCCGTGATGTCTTTCGACGAATCGCTCAACGCCCACACGTCGATTGGCCGGCCTACGACGCGACGCCACTGTACGACCAAAGTTCACTGACTGCGCTCATTGAGGATTTCCGGACTGTCTCTGGAATCTGGTTCGAACACAGCGCTCACAACTCGGTCGAGGGGTTGGTCTGTCAGTATCTACTGTCCTACGTGGAGTTCAGTCCCCACGACCAGTACTCCGGTCCGACCCGATATGAGATGCCACAGCTCTTCAGAGCGTTCCTGCTGAAAGAAGTGTACGGCTGGGATCACGAAACCGCGCTCGTCGAGTATCTCCGTCAGCACTCTGAAACCCGTCGATCGCTTGGGTTCGATTCCGTTCCCGACCAGTCGACTCTCTGGCGCAGTTGGAATGAGCGCTTCAGTGCCAAGCTCCGTGAGACTGTCGAGAGAACGGCTCGGACGACCCTCATCAACGCCCAGAATGCCGGTGTTGCGGTTCCTCGTGACCCGGAACGGAAGCTCCAGTACCACAACGAAGAGTCTATGGAGACCGATCTTGACGACCAGACTATTTTGGAAGAAGCAGCGAAGATCAGCGATCACGTCAGCCGAGTCGTCTTCCCGTCATTCTCGTTGGACCGTGGTGATGGCTGTGAAATCCATGAGAACGCGTACTGGGACTTACAAACGTATCTGGGTCTTCGTGAGCGGCTGGCTGCGAACGAAGGGGCTCGCAGTTTCGTCTACGAATCGACTCGGGATCGGACGCCGCTGGGGCACGCCCATCGGGAGCAGATTCGGAACCTCTCGATTGAACAGGTTCGAGCGATGTACCGGCAGGCCATCACTCGGCTCCTGAACGAAGTTGCCGAGACAGAGCAGTTCTTTCGAGCCGGAATCGTCGCGATCGACATTACCGAAGCTGACCCGTTCACAGGTAACCGCACGGGCCACGAGGACGAGATCATCGGGACGAAGGAGAAGACCGACGAGTATGCTTACCAGTGGGCGTCCGTCCAGTTAGTCGGCAACGCCGTCCCGCTGGTCCTCGATGCCCGCCCCGTCCGAAAGGGGGAGACACGACTGGAAATCGTCGAGGACTTGCTGGATTCGGCTGAAGAGTTGGTACACGTCGATAACGTGCTGATGGATCGGGAGTTCGACAGCCAGCACATCCTGGAGATGATCAGCCAGCGCGGGCTTTCATACGTCGTGCCGAAGCGAATGCAGACCAGCGAGAAAGCCCAGGCCAAGCGATTGCTCCAGCGCGACCAAGACCGCTACGAGACCGACCGGAAGCTCCATCTCGGAAAGAATGAGTGGCACGAGACGACGCTGATCTACCGCCGGAAAGAGGACTCCGAGCACGACGATCATCGGCAGTACTCGGTGTTCATGACGAACCGGGGGAGCGGACACCTCACGGAGTACGGCTACCGGTGGGAAATCGAGAGTGGCTATCGATCGATAAAGCGGTTCATGGCGGCGACGACGTCGAAGAATTTCGGGCTCCGATTCTTCTACTTCGAATTCGCGTGTCTCTTGTACTCGATTTGGCGAGCGGTCGATTTGCTCGTCCAAGTCGAGCTGACGGGTGAGTATGAACATTCGCCGATCGTAACAGCCGACAATACGCTGACGCTGCTGAAGAAGGAAACTGGAATCGGATAGAGAGATACTCTGTCCGGGGTAGTCCGGATTCCTGAGTGGCAACACTGTCGGAGATCTTGGAAATTCACCGGTTTAGTTGGTAGTACGCCACCAGAAGACTATCGAGAGTAGATCCGAAGCAGCTTCGCCTCGAAAATTCGCCCGAAACCACGCATCACAGCCCCGCTAAACCCACTGTAGTCTCAACTTCACTTCTCACTATTAACGAGGTTTCTGTGGAGTCATTTGAGATCAGACCCCAATTAATCAGATATTTGTCAGTAACTGAATAGAATAGATTGTATGGCCGGGGTGGGCTCCGAACCCACGATCTCCGCATGTCCCAGGTCCGAGGCTCGGCGGAGCCACGGGAAGGACGCGGACGCTTCCAAGGCGTCACCGCACCGAATCTCCGAACCCTATGAGTGCGGCGCTATGTCCAGCTAAGCCACCCGGCCTCACCAGTTCGTACCGCGATGAGACTCTTTAACCTTCCCATCCGTCGGAGGGTTGTGAACCGATCGCAGATCGCCGCGGGCGGCCGCTTCCGGCGGTGAATCGGACCGAAGGCGCCCCCGTTTCCGAGCGGGGCGAACCCGACGGCCCCGCGCTCGCGGTCGACCCAGCGGATTTATGCCGGGCGCGGCGTATCCCCGGCGTATGAGCCTCCCCGAACTGCTCGCGGCGACCGTCGGCGACGAGGACGTCGTCGCCGAGGTGCCGCTGGGCGGCGACGATCGACTCGCGGTCACGCCCACCCGGACCCTGGTCTTCCGCGGAGACGGGCTCCTGTCCGACGAGTCCGTCGACGAGTACGGCCACGACGTCGAGCGCATCGAGGTCTCGACGGGCCGCCGCAAGGCGAAGATCACCCTCGGGTACGGCCTCGACGGCGACGAGACGCTCTCGGTCCCCGCCAAGCGCGTCGACGACGTCCTCCACCCGATCCTCGCCGGCGTCCTCTCGGCGAGCGGCGTCACGGGCCCCGGCGAGACGGTCGTGCGCACCTTCCGCTTCTCGGAGCTCACCCTGATCGTCACCAGCGAGCGGCTGGTCAAACACGTCGGCTCGGCCGTCTGGGACCCCGAGTTCGAGGAGTTCCACTACGCGGACCTCACCGGGCTCGACTTCGAGGAGGGGACGGTCGCCACCGCGATCGTCCTCGTCCACGACGGCCGTTCGGAGCGGTTCAAGGCCCCCAACGAGTCCGCCCGCGCGGTCCGGGAGACGCTCGCCGACGCGGTGTGTTCGTTCCACGAGGTCGACAGCGTAGAGGAGTTCCGCGTCGCCGCCGCCGAGGCCGACGAGTCGGCCCCGGACGCGGAGGCGAGCGGCGCGACCGACTTCGGCGAGGGGCCCGACCCGCTCTCGGCGTCCCCGGCCGCCGACGCGGAGGCCGACGCCGACGGGATCGGAACCGGACCGAACGAGTCGGCCGGTGCCGCCGACCTCGGTGGCGGGTCGGACCCGCCCGTCGAAGGCGATAACACCTCGGAATCGGCCGCCCCAGGATTGAATTCGGCCGATTCCGACGGTTCGGCCGACGAGGACGACGACCCGCTGGACGGAGACCCGCTCGCCGCGGACGCGTCCGTGGACGACGCGACGGGGGCAGACCCGCTCGACGACGCGACCGCGACGGATTCCCTCGGCTCGGAGCCGACCGGGGCCGCGTCCGTCGACGACGGGAGCGAACGAGAGGCGGGGGGCGAACCCGCGTCCTCGGCCGACGGTGAGACGGTCGCGGCGGACTCGACGGTCGCCGGTTCGACGACCGGAGACCCCGTCTCCGACGCCGCCGACGCCGACTCCGTCGCCCCCGGCGTCGAGACGGACGCCGCCGGTCCGGACGACGACGCGTTCGACGGGTCACCGTTCGAGAGCGCCGGGGTCGAAGACGCGGACCTCGCGAACGAGGTCGCCGCGTTGCGGCGCACCGTCGAGACGCAGTCCGAGCGCTTAGACCGGCAGTCGGCGCTCATCGAACAGCTGATCGAAGAGCTCCGGCGCGGGCGGTGACGGACCCGCGCCTCGCGGCGGCTCGTTTCCACGAACCGGCCGACCCGATTCTCTCGGGTGAGACTCGCGTCGGATCCGTTATCCGGCCGGCGGCGAATCCCCGGACGTAATGGCCGGAGTGGGAACCCGAATCGGTGCGGTGTTACGAGACGTCGCGAGCACGGAGGGACGGCTGGCGGTCACCGCCGGTATCGTCCTCGCGACGCTCGCGATCGGCTGGCTGTTGCTTCCCAGGGCCGTCCGTGCGGGTCAGCGGGTCGCTTCGGGCTGGATCGAGCGGGTCCTCGACGACCGCGCCGGGGCGTCGACGGAAGGCGCGATCGAGACGCTCCGCGACGGCGTCCCGTCGTCGTTCCTCCTCAGGCTGGCGGTCGGCGGCCTCCAGCTCGGGCTGTTCGTGCTCGCCGGCGTCGCCGTGCTGACGCTGTGGGGGCGGTTCGACGTCGTGGTCGCGGTGCTGCCCGTCGCGGAGAACGCCGTCAGGGTCGGTGCGCAGGTCGTCGTCTCGGCGGTGCTGCTCGGCGGCGCCTACGTCGTCAGCGACGTGGTGGAGACGTACGTCACGGAGCTGTCGGCGGACAGCGACCGGATCACGGCCCACCAGGAACAGCTCCTCACCCGGCTCGCGCAGGTCGGGCTGCTCGTGCTCGCCGCCATCACGGTCCTCGGGATCTGGGGCGTGAACCTCGGCGGCCTCCTCGTCGGCGCCGGCTTCCTCGGGATCGTGCTCGGGATGGCGGCCCGGCAGACGCTGGGGTCGCTCATCGCCGGCTTCGTGCTGATGTTCGCCCGCCCGTTCGAGATCGGCGACTGGGTGGAGATCGGCAGCGAGGAGGGGTTCGTCACAGACATCACGATCATGAACACCCACATGCGCAACTTCGACGGGGAGTACGTCGTGGTGCCCAACGACCTCGTCGCCAACCAGGCGATCACGAACCGGAGCCGCGAGGGGCGCCTCCGGATCCACATGGAGGTCGGGATCGGATACGACGACGACCCCGACGAGGCGGCCGAGATCGCTGAGGAGGTCCTCAACGGGATCAACGTGATCGCGAACAACCCCCAGCCGTACGCGATCCCCTCCGGGTTCGGGGACTCCGCGATCCTGCTCGACCTCCGCTTCTGGATCGATCCGCCGACACCGCAGGCCCGGTGGCGCTCGAAGGCGACCGTGGTCGAGCGGATTCAGGACCGCTTCGCCGACGCCGGCATCTCGATCCCCTACCCGCAGCGGACCGTCTCGTACCCGCCGGAGACGGCGCAAGCCGAGGAGACGGTCGAGCGCGTCGAGCGGACCGACGGGGACGACGAGGAGCGGTCGCGGGACCGCCCCGCCTGAAGCTCCGGCGCTCCGCCTCGCTCAGCGGTCCGACGGGCCGGTGTAGCCGCTCGGAAGCTCCGTCCCGCGGCCGGTGAACAGTCGCTCGAACCGCTCGATTCGCTCTAACACGTAGCTCAGGGCGGCCGTGAGCGAGTCCGCGCCGATGGACAACAGGTGGCGCGCGCCCTTCGTGCGGTCGGCGTGATAGAAGCTGATCTCCCCCTCCGGCTCGGTGTTCCGCTCCGGCATCACCACGAGGTCCTGTCTGCTGGGGTCGTGCCGGAAGACGAGCACGTCCGTGAGCGAGTCCGCGCCGTAGGTGACCACGTCGTGGCGGACGCTCCACTTCGCCGGCGTCTCCTCGGCGAGCGCGTCCGTGTCGACGACGTTCCGCATCGTCGTCGCCGTCGAGACGCGTTCCAGGCCGGATCCGCGGCGCTCCCGAAGCCACGCGAGGATCCGCTCGACGACGTCGCGGAGGCCGTCGGGGCCGGAGAACCGGCCGGCCGACCGCTCTCGCGGCAGCGACCCCCGCGTCACGTCGGTCCGCTCTCCCATGTGAGAACCCGCGGCCGCGTCGTGTTAATAGGTACCGGTCGGGGCCCGTACCCGTCTCGACGTGGAGCGCACCGGTACCCGGCTCGCCGGTCCCGACCCGCGACTCACCGGTCCCGACCGAACCCGGCCGCGAACGTCGCCTCGTCGACGGAGAGAACGGTCGGCCGACCGTGCGGGCAGGCGAAGGGCCGGTCGCACTCGCCGAGGCGGTCGAGCAGGTCTCGCCGGTCGCCGTCGTCGAGTTCGGAGAAGTCGCCGCGCTTCAGCGACGGGTGACACGCGAGCTCCGCGAGCAGGTCGTCGCGCGCGTCCCGCGGCGCGCCGCGGTCACCGTCCGACCCCGAAAGGGCCGCGAGCGCGTCGCGGAAGGCGTCGGCGTCCGCGGTCCGACCGAACGGCGCGGGGACGGTCCGAAGCCGACGCGTGCCGCCGCCGAACGCCTCGGTCTCGAAGCCGAGCGCGGCGAGGTCCTCGGCGTGCGCCCTCGCGGCCGCGGCCTCGTCGGCCGACAGCGAGACGGTCGCGGGCGGGTCGAGCGGCGCGGTCGGCACCGCCTCGCCGTCGAACGCCCGGGCGAGCCGCTCGTAGTTCACGCGCTCGTGGGCGGCGTGCCCGTCGATCACGAGGAGTTCGTCGCCGGCCTCGACGAGGACGTAGAGGTCGCGGAAGACGCCGACCGGCTCGGCGTCCGCGAACGCGCCGGTCCGCGAGCCGTCGTCGGCGCCGACCGGGCCAAGGGCGGATTCGAGGTCGGTGGCGACGTCCGCCGAGCGCCGGAGGTCCGCGCCGGTGAGCGCGTCCGTGACGACCGACGCGACCGCCTCGGCGACCGCGTCCGCGCCGCGGAGGCCCACCTCACGCTTGGCGGGGTGGACGTTCGGGTCGACGCGGTCGGGCGACAGCGACACGTCGACCGCCGCCACCGGCTCCCGGCCGTCGGCGAGGAGGCGACCGTACCCCTCGCGGACCGCGGCCGCGAGCCGGCCGTTCCGGACCGGCCGACCGTTCACGGAGACGCGGACGTGATCGCGGGTGGCCCGAGTGATCGACGGATACGCCAGTATCCCCGAGACGCCCACGTTGACCGCGTTCGGGTCCACGCTGGCCGACTCCGGTTCGGCGTCGACGCTCGCGTCGACCGTCGTCGACCGGCTCGCGGTGTCGCGGTCGTACACGCCGAGGAGGGCGTCCGTGCGGTCGGTTCCGGGCGTCGACAGCGTGGTCGACCCGTCGTGGTCGAGCGCGAACGCGACCGAGGGGTTCGCCAGCGCGTAGTCGGCGACGAGCGAGGAGACCCGGGCGAACTCCGCGCTCGCGCCCGCGAGCGACTCACGGCGGGCCGGCCTGGTCGCGAACAGGTCCTCGACGACGACCGTCGTCCCGCGAGCGCGACCCGCGGGCTCGACGGTGACGTCCCGCTCGCCGTCCGACCCCTCGGAGCGACTCCCGACCGCCGCGGTCCCGTCGACGACGACCCGCGTGCCGACGCCGTCGCCCGGGCTGGTCACGAGTTCGAGCCGGGCCGCCTCGGCGACGGCGGCGAGCGCCTCGCCGCGGAAGCCGAGCGAGTCGACCCCGACGGGGTCGCCGTCGGGCGCCAGCTTGCTCGTCGCGTGGCGCTCGACGGCGCGGGCCGCGTCCGCGCGGCTCATCCCTCGCCCGTCGTCAGCGACCCGGATCCGGTCGGTGCCGTCGCCGTCGACGGCGACCTCGACCCGGGAGGCGCCCGCGTCGAGCGCGTTCTCGACCAGTTCCCCGACGACCCGGGCCGGCCGAGTAACGACTTCGCCGGCCGCGATCCGGTCGACCGTCTCCCGATCGAGCCGGCGAACGCGTCCCTCGTCCTCGGCCGAGTCGCCCTGGGCTTCGGCGGCGTCCTCGGCGCCGGACGCGCCGCGACCGCGGTTCCGCTCACCAGTCATCGTCGACCCTCGACTGGAGGTCGTGGAGCGCGTTCAGCGCCTCGATCGGCGTCATCCGCGCGAGGTCGAGGTCGCGAAGCTCCGCGGCGAGGCCGGAGGGCGCGTCGGCCGCGGCTCCCTCGTCCGCGTCGTTCGTCGAACCGACGCGAGACTCTCGGGCCGCCGAGGGGTCGACCGGTTCGGTTCCGTCCGCTTCCGGCCCCTCCGGCGTCTCCTCCGCGAGGAACTCGCGCAACGACGCGTCGGCGTCGGGGGGATCGTCGTCCGGATCCCCCTCGCCGGTCGCGTCCGCGTCGCCCGTCGCGCCCGCGTCGCCGGGCGTGTCCGCGTCTTCGATCCGCTCCGCCTCGCGACCCCGCTCCGCCTCCTCCGCGGCGACGAGGTCGCGAGCGCGGTCGACCACGGGACCGGGAACGCCGGCGAGCTCCGCGACCTCGACGCCGTACGACGACGAGGAGGCGCCGGGGACGACCCGGTGGAGGAAGGTCACGTCGCCGTCCTCGCGCGTCGCGGTGAAGTGGAGGTTGAAGACGCGCTCGCGCTCGTCGGCCAGGTCCGTGAGCCCGTGGTAGTGGGTCGCGAAGAGGGCGGTCGCCCCGAGCTCGTCGTGGAGGAACTCGGCGGCGGCGCGGGCGATGGCGCGCCCGTCGGTGGTGGCGGTCCCCCTCCCGACCTCGTCGAGGAGGACGAGCGAGTCCGCGTCGGCGTCGTGGAGGATCTCCGTCAGCTCGCTCATCTCGCGCATGAACGTCGACTGCCCGCCGGCGATGTCGTCGGAGGCGCCGACCCGGGTGAACAGCCGGTCGAAGACGGGGAGCGAGGCGGCCTGCGCGGGGACGAACGAGCCCGTCTGCGCGAGCACGACGATGAGGGCGACCGACCGCATGTACGTCGACTTCCCGCTCATGTTCGGCCCCGTGATCACGGCGACCGAGCCGCGCGGGAGGTCGGCGTCGTTCGGGACGAAGGAGTCCTCGGTGCGCTCGACGACCGGGTGCCTGCCGCCCTCGATCTCGACGCCTGCGGCGGGGTCGCTGGCGGCGTCGGGGGCGTCACCGACGGCCGCGTCCGAGCCCTCGCGCAGTTCGGGCCGGACGTAGTCGCGCTCGACGGCGACCGCGGCGAGCGAGGTCAGCGCGTCGAGCTCGGCCAGCGCGTCGGCGAGGTCCTGGATCCGCTCGGTCTCGGCCGCGACGCGGTCGCGGACGTCGACGAACAGCTCGTACTCCAGGGCGTCCGCGCGCTCGGCGGCGCCGACGATCTCCTCCTCGCGCTCCTTCAGCTCCGGGGTGACGTAGCGCTCGCTGTGCTTCAGCGTCTGCCGGCGTCGGTAGTCGTCGGGGACGCGGTCGAGGTTCGCGTCGGTCACCTCGATGTAGTAGCCGTGGACCTGGTTGTGACCGACCGACAGCGAGTCGATCCCGGTGCGCTCGCGCTCGCTCGCCTCCAACTCCGCGACCCACTCGCGGCCGTCGCGCTCGGTGGCGCGCAGGTCGTCGAGATCGCCGTCGAACCCCTCGCGGATCACGCCGCCCTCGGTGATCTCCTGGGGCGGGTCGGTCGCGATCGCGCCGTCGATCAGCTCGCGGACCTCGGTCAGCTCGTCGAGCCGGTCGCGGAGGTCGCGGAGGTGATCGGTTCGAGGGAGCGCGGGGTCGCCCTCATCGGCGGCGTCCGTCGCGTCGGCTCCGTCGCCGTCCACCCCTTCCGTCTCCGCGAGCGTCGCCTTCAGCTCTGGCACGACGGCGAGCGTCCGGTGGAGCGAGCGGAGGTCCCGGGCGTCCGCCCGTCCCCGCGAGACGCGGCTCACCAGCCGTTCGAGGTCGTAGGCGGTCGCGAGCGCGTCGGCGACTCCCTCGCGGGCGAGGCTCCGGTCCGCGAGCTCGCCGACCGCGTCGTGGCGGCTCCGGATCGCGTCGGCGTCGACGAGCGGACGGCGGAGCCAGCGCTCCAAGCAGCGGCGGCCGAGCGCGCAGTTCGTCTCGTCGAGCGCGTCGAACAGCGTGTCGCTCGCGCCCAGCCCGCGGTTCTCGAAGAGCTCCAGGCTGCGCTGGGCCGCCGCGTCGAGCCGGAGCCGGTCGCGGGGGTCGTACCGTCGGATCCGGGTCACGTAGGGGAGCGGCCCGTCGTCGCCCTGCGTGTACTCGGCGTACGCGAGCACGGCACCGGCCGCCCGCAGCTCCGCGTCGGCGTCGAACCGCCGGTCCGGTGCCGGGAGGTACGGCTCCAACCGCTCGGCCGCCGTCCGGCGGTCGAAGGCGCCCGCGTCGTAGTCGTGGGTCGTCCAGCCGCGCTCCGCGTCGCTCGGTTCGAACGCGGGAGCGTCCGGGCCGGCGATGAGCTCCGCCGGCGCGATCCGGTCGAGCTCGCCCGCGACCGCGTCCGCGTCGCCCGACGTGACGAGACATTCGCCGGTCGAGACGTCGACGGCGGCGAGGCCGACGTTGGTCGCGGGATCGGACTCCTCAACGCCCCGGTCGGCCGCGACCGCCGCCACGTAGTTCGTCGTCCCCGGTTCGAGGAGGTCGTCCTCGACGACGGTGCCCGGCGTGATCACCTCGGTGACGGCGCGGTCGACGAGGCCGGATGCCTGCTCGGCGTCCTCGACCTGGTCGCCGAGCGCGACGCGGTAGCCCGCGTCGAGCAGCGATTCGAGGTAGGGGGCCGCGTTGTCGATGGGGATCCCGGCCATCGGGTAGTCGCCGGTCGAGTCGGACCGCTCCGTCAGCGTCACCTCGCAGACGCGGGCCACGGTCTCGGCCGCCTCGCAGAACGCCTCGTAGAAGTCGCCGACCTGGAACAGCACCAAGGCGTCCTCGTGGGCGGCACAGAGGTCGGCGTACTGCGAGAGCATCGGCGTGAGCTCCTCGCGGACGGTCGCGATCCCGGGCGGCAGCCCGGTCACCGTCTCTCGGTCCGCCGGTTCCATACCCCGTACCCGGGCGGCCGCGGGCATAAACGGTGCGGAGGCGTCGGCGGAGAGCAGAACGAGCTCGTGGGGGCGTCGAGAGCCTTACGGTCCTTCGCCCCCGAGTACGGCCGTGACGAACCGAACGATCGTCGTGGGGCTCGCCGGGACGTTCGTCGGCATGACGGCGCTCCTCGTGATCGGCGGGATCGTCCTCCACCCGATCGCGTTGGCGCTCGCGGTGCCGTTTGGCGCCGTCTCCTACTTCCTCTGGTACCACGCCAGCGGGCGCCTCCACGACCGGGCGCGACGGTCGGCCGAGCAGGCGGGGCCGACGGAGCGCGAGCGCGCCAGACAGCGCGCCCGCACCGAGGCCAACCGGGAACGCGCGTACCGCGCCGCCGGCGACGGCGGTCGGAGCGCGAGCGGGCGACGCCTCTCAGC